>CBFGXP010000014.1:0-32609 GCA_965652775.1 uncultured bacterium | reverse complement strand
CACATTGGCAGCGTTATTTCCCTGATATCAATGTACATCCTGACATTGATCCTAATTTTAAACCTACTCCGCTTACGTTACCGGGAGCAAATGGTAATCCGGCGTTGACCAAGTTGGAAGATATGTTGTCAGCAGCCGATATTACGCCAGCTAATCTTGGTCGTCTGGGCGAGAATTTTAAAAAACTCGGTACTACTGTAGATAAAATGAGCGATGTTGGTGATGCTATTGCAGCCACTAACGATTACTCTGCAAAAACCCGTGAAGCTGCAGTTGCTTTGGGTCAAATGAAAGAAGCTTACGTAAGTGCGTCAAGCACAGTTCAGCATTTTAATAATGCGGCTGAAGGCACTAAGCAATTTCATGAGCAGGTACAAGTGCTTACAAAAAATCTTTCTTCTTTAAATACCATTTACGAACTGGAACTCCAGGATACCAACAATCACCTGAAAGCTATGAACAGGTTTTATAACAACCTTGTACAAGCGTCAGATGCGATGTCAGGCAGTGTGGATGATGCTAAAAAAGCACATGATCAGATCTCAACACTGGCAGGCAATCTTGGTAAGTTGAACCAGATCTATGGTAACATGCTAAGTGCAATGCAAGGAAGAGCATAGAAATATTAAAGATTTCGTTTTATAGACTCGAAATCCGTATCCGTGATCTTTGTCACCATTTAATAACCAGTCCCGATAAAGTCGGGACGAAAAACCATAAACGTCATGGCTTTACCTCGTGAGCCCCGGCAAAAGATGATCAATATGATGTACCTGGTGCTAACAGCCCTGCTGGCACTCAACGTATCATCCGAGATCCTTAATGCCTTTAAAACGGTTAACAATAGTCTTGAAGAGACGAACAGAGTAGTGAATCAATCTACTTCGGATGTGATGACATCTCTTGAAGAAAAAAAGAAAGATCCAGGCACTGCTGAAAAAGCAAACATCTGGTATCAAAAAGCAAAACAGGCTCAGGATTTAACTACTGTCTTAAATACTTACATCCAGGGACTGAAAGACAAAATACTAACTGAAGCAGGAGCTGACTATTCAAAGCGTACTAAAAGCGATTCAGCTTATAAAGATGACAATCTTGATATTGCTACGAGATTGATGGTTGAGCACGGAGAAGGTAAAAAACTTCTTGCAAGTTTGACCAAGTATAAGGCTGACATTCTTGGAATAGATCCTTTGATTACAAATGAATTTTCAAAATCGATTCCTGTTCATTTGGAAAGACCCAAGACACAAAATAAAGGTAACAACACTTGGGAAGCTGCTTATTTCAGAATGGTACCAACTGTAGCAGCCTTAACCATTTTGAGTAAGTTTCAGAATGATGTAAAAACTACCGAGAATAAGGTCGTAACCTTTTGCCACGAGCAAGTTGGCAAAGTTATATACAGGCAAGATGCATTTGCAGCCCTCGCAATTGCTAATACAACAAATGCATTACCAGGTCAGGAAATTGAAATAACTGCAGGTGTAGGCGGTTTCAGTAAAGCAATTACTCCCCAGATCTCTATTGGTGGGCAAAGGGTTGCTCTCGGAGAAGACGGCGCTGCACACTATAAATTTAAAGCAGATAGGCTTGGCAGTAATTCAATACCTGTTGTAATAACTTACACGGACCAAGATGGAAAAGTTCAGAATATTACAAAAACAGTTGACTATGTAGTTGGTCAATCCAGTGCAGCTGTTCAGCTTGATAATATGAACGTATTATTTATCGGTGTTGATAATCCTGTTACTATTTCTGGTAGCGGTAGCGTTGATCAAATAAAAGCATCAATAAGAGGTGGTGGTGGTGTGATGAGTGGTGGTGGTGCAAAGCGTACCGTAAGGGTATCACAGGAAACTGATGATTGTGTTATTTCAGTTCAAACACCTGATGGAAAAACTACAAATGTTCAATTCCGTGTTCGTTCAATTCCTGATCCTACGCCAATGATCGGAACTAATAAGAGTGGTAATATTCCAGCGGCATATTTTAAAAGCCAGGCAGGTGTAAGGGCTATGGTAGAGAACTTCTACTATAAAACCCAATTTAATGTTACCAGTTTCCGCATAACGGGTGATGGGGCAGGGTTTGAAGATATTATCGAAGCAAATAATACCGGAGCGGAATGGAATGAAGCAAGAAATATTGTGAGTAAGGCAAGACCCGGATCTTTTATCACAATTGAGGATATTTATGCCGTAGGACCCGACGGTAGGAGAAGGAAGCTTACTCCGCTTATTTATAATTTGAAATAATAGAGAAATGAGATATCAATTTTTTAAATGCCTGATCTTTTCTGCTGGACTAATAAGTGTTGCTACACTCGCCGATGCGCAACGCCGTGGCAGAGCCACCAGGGGTAGTCAGCAAAGACCCGATACGACGGGTACCCAACAGCAGAATGTTCAGCAAAATACTAATCCTGCCAGCGTTGGAAGCTATAATCCCTATGGCAATGTGCCCATTGAATTGGCCCCTCAGGTTGGTGGGTTTAATGATACCACTCGTGCTTCCCTCAGAAATGATGGAGCTGTTGAAAGGCGAATGTTCAAGCAACGTATTCCGCTTGATTACGAATTTCTGAGAGCAGACGATGCCTTGTATACGCAACGTGTATGGAGAGAAATTGATATCCGTGAGAAAATAAATCTCCCGTTCCGTTACCAGGCGAATGACGATAACGGTGATCAGCGTTTTGTAAGCATATTGGTAAAAGCTGTAAAGGAGGAATTAAAGAAAGGTAATGCTATTGCATTCAGCGCTGATGATGATAGATTCACAACTTTTCTTGATTCAGCTAGTTTCGAAAAAGCGGTTAGTGGTGGGGGAGGTTTGTGTGATACAACTGCCGTTTATGACCTAAATGATCCTACAAAGATTACCAAATACGTTGTCAATTGTAATAAGTTAAATCCTGATGACATAGTTAAATTCAGAATTAAAGAAGAATGGGTTTTTGATCGTGAAGCAAGCCGCATGTTTGTAAGAATACTTGGCATTGCTCCATGTAAGACTCAGCTTGCCCCTGATGGTATAACTGAAAGAGGAACTAGTCCATTGTTTTGGATCTATTATCCCGATGTTCGTGGGGTATTGGCAGGATATGAAGTGTATAATCCAAAGAATATGGGTATGAGCCGGATGACATGGGAAGAGTTGTTTGAAGCCAGAATGTTTAGTAGCTATATCATCAAATCTACTCTTGATAACCCGATGAACAAGATGATCAGGAACTTGATCAATGATCCAATCCTCAGGTTGCTTGAAGGAGATAATACAAAGGACAAGATCTTTAATTATGAACAAAATCTCTGGCAATATTAAACAGAC
This sequence comes from uncultured bacterium, assembly GCA_965652775.1. GTDB lineage: Bacteria > Bacteroidota > Bacteroidia > Chitinophagales > Chitinophagaceae > VBAS01. The sequence continues at coordinate 29,276 of CBFGXP010000014.1, read as the reverse complement.
ATCTTAGTAAAAATACTATCAAACAGTCTCGTCTAAAGCGAGACTGTTTTTTTTGTTTCAACAGCTAATTCTCATAATGTTGATAAAATAAAAAATACCAATACCGGGTATAGGAAATGTCAATAAATGTTGTACTTTTATTTCGGTTTTTCATAGGATATTGGATTTTAAAAACGGGGCTGGATTTCTATCCGGGCCCCATTTTTTTTAATTCATTAAGTAGCATGGCAGCTTTTGCTTTTCCAATAATTTTTGACAACTCACTTACATCTTTTTCTTTGATGTTTTTTACAGATTTAAATTCTTTCAATAAACGATCAGCGGTATCTTTTCCTATACCTTTTATTTCTTCGAGTTCATTTTTAAAAACACCTTTCGCTCTTCTTTTTCTATGATGAGCAATACCGAAACGATGCACCTCATCCCGTATGCGACGAATAAATTTGAGACTCTCACTGTCATAAGGCAATTTGAGTGATTCATGATCCCCGGTAAAAAAGATCTCTTCTTCATTTTTTGCGAGCCCCGCTAATGTGGTTTTGCCTGAAGCATTCAACTCTTGTAACGCTTCAGCAGCGGCGCTTAATTGGCCCTTTCCGCCGTCAATGAGCACAAGGTCCGGCCATGGCAATGATTCCTCTATTACCCTTCTATACCTTCTATAAACGGCTTCCTTCATAGTCGCAAAATCATTGATACCCTGAACCGTTTTTACATTAAAATGCCTGTAATCCTTTTTACTTGGCTCGCCATTTTTAAAGCATACCATTGCAGAAACCGGGTAAGCACCCTGGAAATTGGAGTTGTCGAAACACTCGATATGAAATGGTGTTTGGAGAAGTTTTAAATCCAGCTGAACCTGTTTTAACAGGTCAAGCTTATCTGTACTTTGTTTACTAAGTTTAAGACGTTGTTTATTTTTTATCTCATCAATAAAGTACTGTGCATTTTTTTCTGAAAGCTCCAATAGCTTTTTTTTATCACCGCCTTTGGGTATTGTGATCACTATTTCATTCTGGGGGTAAACAATTGCAAATGGCACAACAATCTCCTTTGCGTTACTGTTAAAGGTGTTTCGTAACTGTGCAACAGCAAAAGTCAGGATCTCTTCTTCCGATTCATCCAGAAAACTTTCAGTCAAAATGGTTTTAGTTTGAACAATAGTGCCGTTTTGGACCATCAGGTAATTGATATATGCATTCTCTTCATGTTTTACTATTGAGAAAACATCCAATTCCGATAGTCGGGGATTTGCTACAACGGATTTTGACTGGTAATTTTTTAGAAAATCAATTTTCTTTCTTATTACATCAGCTTTTTCAAATTCTAATTTTTCCGCAAATCCTTTCATTTCATCTTTGAAATGATTTATTACCGGATTAAGATTACCCTTAAGAAGATTTTTCACCTGCTCAATTCCTTCATTATAATCTTGTTCATTTTGCAAAGCCTCGCACGGTCCCTTACAATTTCCTAAATGATATTCAAGACAAACTTTAAATTTTTTCCGTTCAATGTTCCTTTGCGTCAGGTTCAAGGCACATGTTCTGATAGGAATTGTGTGTCGTATAAAATTTATTAATTCACGTACCCTATGTACAGATGTATAAGGGCCAAGATAATCGGAACCATCTTCAATGCGCTTACGGGTAAGAAAAACCCGGGGAAAAGGTTCGTTCTTTATAACAATATATGGGTAGGATTTATCATCTTTTAGATTGATATTAAATCGGGGTTGAAAATTTTTTATCAGGGAATTCTCGAGAAAAAAGGCGTCTTGTTCAGAGTTTACAATTGTAAATTCAATGTGGCTTATCCGGTTTACCAGTTCATGGGTCTTATAACTGGTGAGGTTTTTAAGAAAATATGAACTCACACGTTTACGAAGATCTTTTGCCTTGCCTACATAAAGCAGCTCATTTTCTTTATTGTAATATTTATAGATCCCGGGTTCGCGGGGGATTGTTTGTGCAATATCTTGAAATTCGGAATTTGTCATTGAATCCGCTATTAATTAAATACACAGGCAAAATTATTGCCACACAACTTTTATGGTATGAATTTTCTCTGGCTGATCCTTTTTCTCTATGATATTCCTGATCAAAAAAGACTTATCTATCTCCCAATATAGTTTTTGTTCAAGTGTGCTATCACCTTTTGAGTTATACCTGTCAATATAAATACTTTGTACTTTACTATTTTCAGTTGGAGAAATTTCAATGACGATAAATTGCTTTTGTATCTCCATTGTATCGCTTTTTGCTATCGAAGTAATGTTTAGTATGTTTTGCTGCGCATCGAGCACTTTGTCTTCCGTATATCTTTCATAGTAATTTTCATCTGCGATTTCCCGTAGCGAAAGAAATGGTGATGCGACGGTCCTGATCTCTTCCTTCTTTAAGTAAGAGCTATCGACTACATTCCCAATAGTTTCAAATTTCTTTACCTCGTAAAGTGAAGTCTCAAGATCATTAATCTGTCCTTTGATGATGGACAAGGCAGAAATAGGCGGATCTTCTTTTGATACTTTTCTGTCTGTTGCACCTTCTTTACAATTGATAAATAGGATAAGTAACAGGGCGGAAATAACGAAATAGTTTTTCATGCTATAAATTTAAAGGAAATCGTGTGCTGAAAACAAATATCCCGATCCCGCACAATGCGGGACCGGGATACAAGGCAAAAAATGTGCAGTTAGTATCGGCTACTTATTATTGTTGAGGGTAGCTCCCACTTTCAACCCAATTGCAAATAAATTTTCTTTTACGGTCAATTCACTAACAAAGCTGGATAAGTGTTGATATCTCAAATGCGGACCTGCCTGCCATTGAATTCTGCCCGTGGAATACGAAACAAATGTTCCTATTCCGGTGCTTAAGTTCCATCGGCGCATAAGATCCGGAAATTTTGCATAGTTTTTATAATCACTGGAGATTACATAAGCTCTATCGCCAATTACATAAGTAGGCTGTATCGTTCCGCTAATTCCCCATTGAAAATTCTTTTTATCGGAAAGAATTATTTCTGCGCCAACAGGAACTGCTACCTGGAAATAAAAATTCTCCAGCCAATTAGGTGCGGGTGCGTTGTTGCTGAAATTACGATAGTTGCTCAACCCTGCAAGAGAGTCAATTCCGTAACCACTACTCAAGGCCACTGTAGCAATTTCAGTAGGATGCGAATACGCCTTTATATCGTAACGGTTTATATTAAATTGTAAACCCGTTTTTAAAGAAAACGTTTTATTGACATGATATCTTCCCTCGAATCCAAATTCAAGACCCATCGCCGGCTTGTGCTTTACAAGATTGTTTACATCGATTGACGGCATATAGAAGCTACTATTATTATATACGTTTTTATTTTCACTAAGTTTGCGGTAACTGACGGTGGGTGCAAAATAAACCTGTGCAGTAAGCTTTGATTGTTTTTTTGATTTTGTTATTGGAATATTTTGTGAAGCCAGCGCAGATATATCATCAGTAATCTTTTTCACCGTATTCTCATCCACACGGCTTTGATCCGTTATATTTTTTTCTTTCACAGCTAATGCATCAATATCGGCGACCTCAATTTCAACATTCTTGTTATTTTTTAAAATTCCCAGGTCAATTAAAAATTGCTCATCACCCGATATTTCATTTTTATCATTCGGATTTAACTCAATAGACTCTTCAACACCTATTTTGTTAGAATAATCCAGGCTTACAATTGACTGGTCATGATCACCACTTCTATTAAGAACCGAATTACTTAAATATGATTCTGACCTATAAACCGGTCCATGGCCGGCTGTTTTTGTCTCTTTGGCTCCGGGGGTAAATTTTGGGGTATTACCTGTTGATAGAGGCTTTTCTTTGGGAATATTGTTGTTAACTGCGTCAATTTTTTGCTCCGAAATAGTATTTTTTTCAGGCTTATCGTTAAAAATGACGATCGAAACAACCGAACCGGTAATTAAAAATAGAATAGCTGCAGTAAGGCCATACCATCTGCGGCGTGTGTGTAAAGCTGAGTGAATACCTTTCCAAACCTTTTCCGAAGGGTACATCCGGTATTGGTTAGCATTATCTCTCAACAGCTTCTCAAAATCCCCATTATTGAATTGTCTCTCCATAAACCAGTCAGTGATTTGGGACGGATTATTTTTATCGATTGCCAGCCAAAGCAATCCATTCTGTTTGCTGCCTTGACTTTTGTAAAATCTTTTTCCTGACCAAAATGTCTTCAAGCATTGCTTTCGCCCTGGTATACTGGCTTCGGCTTGTGCTTTCTTCTATATCCAGCATTTTCGAAATCTCACGATGGCTGTAACCCTCAACTGCATATAAATTAAGAACTGTACGGTACCCCATGGGCAACATTCGTATGCACTCCACTACTTGCTTTGCCTGTATGATCGAAGGCACGCTTTCTTCTCTAACCTGAACACTCGTGGCGTGAATAATATCAACACTGTCATTGAACTTCTTATTTCTCTTAAGGATGTTGATGCATGTGTGTACTACGATTCTCCTGATCCACCCTTCAAAAGCGCCACGGTTTTCGAACGTATGCATTTGTAAAAAGACCTTGATAAATCCCTCCTGCAACATATCCTCGGCATCCTCCCGGTTATGGGCGAAACGATAACAAACAGCCAGCATCTTAGGACTATACTTGTTGTAAAGTTCACGCTGAGCAGCAGCATCATTTTTCAAACAGCCTTGTAAAATGGCCTCCTCGGTCATAATTTCCCTTTGGTTGCCTGTAAATTAGACAATTTTTCAATTCAAATGCTGCACAGAATTGTAATTTTTCAATATAAAATAACGCGGCTATAGAACTAAAACACATTGGTTCAGGAAAGCTTGCGGCTTCTCAGATTCTGCCCGCTTTCTTTTTGTTTTTCCTAAGGCGTTTGGGCCCATACCACAACCAAAAACCCGTCACGGTAAGCAAAAAAAGAGAAAGGCCCATTATCGTGGTATACCCGAGCATTGATTTTTCGCCGGTCCCAAAAACCTTATCGAGTATAGTACCATCGTGTATGTCTTCAATAAAATCACTGTTCCTTTTTTCAATATGTAAGAGTTTGCCGCTCGTACAGTCAATTTGTAAACCCCAATAGTGATCTATAAAAACAAACTTAACGATACCTTTTGACGGCCGGATATCAATCCTGTCCAGTTCTACCGAAAGTCTGTTATCTACAGAATCATGTAAATATTGAGCAGCGAGCTTTTGAAGGCTGTCTATTGTTAGCCATGTCGCAGCGTTTGTAGAAATACCCTTTTGAGTAGGAGCAAGTAAACCCGTTATCTTTTTCCAGCCAAGAAGTAAACCGGTAATGGAGATAATAAAGAAAAATACAAACAAAAAAATAGCGATCTTTCGGTGCAAATACCTGAAAGAACGGATGCGTTTTGCTTGTTTTTGAGTATTCAAATCAGAATAAATAGAAAGGGACTGCGACCGATCGCAATTCCCCTATGTTTAAAAGTTAGTGCGTAATGCCAGTACATAATTTCTTCCCGGAGCCGAAAATCCTGAGGCAAAATATCTGTAATTGCGATCAAAAATATTTTCAATGGCAAATTGAATCTGTGCCATTTTGCTTATTTGAAAACTACTTCGCCAATTTAGGGTAAACCAGGATGGCATTCCATCGGGAGTTGCATATTGCTGATTGTCTTCACCATCCAGATTGTAGTCTTTGATCTTTTTCCATCCGTTAAAAAGAACATAACCTTCGGTTTCAAATCGAGAATGACTATATTTTAGAGAGCTTTTTCCGAATACCGGCGGTATATGATCCTGAGGCGTTTTTGTTCCATTCGGATTCTTAAATCTTCCGTAAGTGTATGTTACAGTTCCAAAGAAAGAAAGCTGTTCAGTAAAATCAACGGTGATATTTGAATTAAAACCATAAGTGTATGCTTCCTTTACATTTCTGTTTGCATATACTGCAGAAGAAACACCATTGTATAAAATCGAGTCTTCTCCATTTAGTTTATATGGAGCTAAGCCAATTGCATTTCTAAACAATGTATAAAAACCAGTGATTTCAAATTTTAATCTTTCCGCAATTGTTTGCGAAAGACCAAGATCCAGATTGTAGGTATACTCAGGATCTATGTCCGGATTTGGAATGATCACTCTCTCTAATGCTGTACTGGACTCAAATACTCTTGCCAGGTCATCAATATTCGGATTTCTAAAACCGGAAGACAAGCCAACGGTTAATCTAAAATCCTTGCCAGGCAAATAAACAAGACCAAGATTCCCTGTAATAGCAAAAGTGTTTTGCCCGATAGAAGTAACAGGCAAATTAAAAAAAGAGTTGTCAGCAATTGTCGAGTTTAGATTTACAGCCTGCAAACGAATACCATCATTCAATATCAGTTTTTCATTTTTCATTTTTAACTGGTGCTGAGCGTATATGCCAAAGTAATTTACGTTATTCTCCCCGTTGGGATATCTCGAATCCAGCTTGCTGACGGCCCCTGTCGCAAGATTGGTTCTTGTGCCCACGGACGTGAGGTCATTTAACTGTCCATCAAGCCCGATGGTAATATCATTAGCATTCCATTTTTTTCTTGCATCGATTACGAATCCCCAGATATCAAGTTTTTCAACACGGCTATCAAAGCGATCATAGCGACGGTATTCTCTTTGCTGGCGACTTTCTTCAATGTTTTGGTAATTTACATTTAACCGATACTGTTCAAAGAATCCAGCCGATACGACATTGACTTCATAGGAACCGAGCCATCTCGTTTGTGGTCCATAAAACCATTCTGCGTAACGAAGGGTTGTGCCGATGTTGCCACCAAAATTTCTCTTATCCTGCAATCTATCATACCGCGGTACGTCAGTTGAATTCGAGAATTGAAAATTCAAACGATGAGAGATCTTATCATTTTGTTTAAAGAAAAATTTCTGAGCGACGTCCCATTGTTTGTAACCTGAATATCGTTGGATCCTGTTATCATTATTTAGAACAATATTGTCGACACCCCCATTAATGTTAATAAATGAATCCCTGCTTCCGAAACCGGGATATTTTTCATGATAATCATTACCCATCTTCATATCCCCAAAATAACTGTACGTGTAAGACTGAAGCCATGCAAATTTTTTTCCTCCAAGACTGATATTGAAATGAACGGTTTTTTCATTGTTTGCAGAACTGAATCTTCCGAATAATGAACCATCAGCACGAAGTTTGGCAGTTGTTGAAAGCAATGGTTGTTTTGTCCTTAAATGAATTACACCTCCAAGCGCATCGCTACCATAAAGTGTGGATGCAGGGCCATATAATACTTCAACTCTTTCCAGCATATTTTGATCTACGGTGATGACGTTTTGTAAGTGACCAGCACGATAAATTGCATTGTTCATCCTGATACCATCAATCACCAATAAAACACGGCTTGCTTCAAAACCGCGGATAACGGGACTACTACCTCCCTGTTGGCTTTTTTGTACAAAAACATTACCTGAATTGATCAATAGGTCGCCGGTATTTTGAGCATTGGTTGAGGCAATTGTTTTAGCGGTGATAATATCTATTTTCTGAGTTATATTTCTTTTTTGTGTGGAAAATTTATTGGCAGAAATAACTACTTCTCCCAGTGTTTTTTCCGACAATGTATCTTCCTGGCCATAAATACACGAAACTGCATACAGCAATGCCGTAAGCATTAGAATTCTTTTCATTGGCTCTTTGTGATTACGATTAATAATAGATTTCTTAAATAAGCACGGAAGAAGATTGAGGCGGGGGCGTAAGAATAGCTTTAAATGGAGAGGGTTTATAGTGAAGGATAAGCGGACAATATTCAATTCTAATAAGATCCCTGATAATTGAACTTGGTACATCCTCCAAAAAAGTGTTCTGTAATAATTGAAAAAGTGACGATAACAATTTGTGTTCCTCGTTATTTTTTTCAGTGGTTTCTTTATGTTTTTTTACCAGGTCAGTTTCCTGTTCGTCATAGAGGCCGGTGAACGTGTATATACCGTTTTCCAATTTTTTTGTATGAATATCGAACATATGCTCATTCACCCAAATTTCATGGTCGTCCATCCACACTACGTTTTTTTCATTGATGACGATTGTTTGCAACAAAGATTTTTCCAGCTTTTCTTTCATTTCATGCCTTATCAGCTGTTGCTTATAAAGAAACAATAAGGTAATTAATACAGGCATAAAACCTGCAAGCAGAAAAAAAACAGCTATTATTTTTTTTAACAGGTGTCTCATGCTTTAGCCATCACTTTTGTGGCGGTGGCGGATTTGGTCTTTTCAAACTGTCAATGGGATATTGTGATTCCAAGGTATCCATGATTGATTGCGCCCAGGTTTTCAGTTTTGATTTTTCTTCAGGCGTAAGAACGGCATCTTTATGAGTCCACGTGTAAGAATCAATAGGCATTGCACCTTCATCTAATACTTCAACTACTTCCTCCATTTTGTGATACTGGTAACGCAGTCTTTTATTGGTATATTCTGAAAAATTCAATCCGCTTTTTCCTTCTTTTATATGGTCATTCATCCACATACCTACGGGCTGAATATTGTAGTACCAGGGATAACGCGAATTATTGGAATGACAATCGTAGCATGCTTTTTCCAATATAGGACTTACATCAGCGGGGATAGCATATTTAGTAGAAATATGATTTTCGGAAATTCCTTTTTGCAGATTTTTTTCAGGACGAAAGAATTGGATAACTACTAACGCCATCAACAGCAGCCAGCCGAGGGTCTTAAAAACTTTTTTCATGAGTTTTTTATGGTTGCTAAATTAGTACTTCTCCGGTCATTTCCATAGGTATTGGCAATTTCATCAGGGTGAGGATAGTTGGCGCAATATCCCCGAGTTTACCAGGCTTTATATTTCCTTTCCATTCATTATCTATTATAAAAAATGGAACCGGGTTCAAGGTATGTGCAGTATTGGGTGAACCGTCTTGATTTATCATATAATCAGAATTCCCGTGATCGGCAGTAAGAAAAGTTGTATAGCCATTTTCTAACCCGGTAGTAACTATTTTCGCTACACATGCATCTACTGTTTCTACCGCTTTGATCGCAGCCTCCCATATACCCGTATGACCAACCATGTCAGCATTTGCATAGTTCAGGCAAATAAAATCGGCACTCTTGCCTTTTATTTCAGGCAACAATGCGTCAGTAACTTCATAAGCACTCATTTCAGGTTTTAAATCATAAGTGGCGACTTTTGGTGATGGGATCATGATTCTTTTCTCGCCGTCGAAAGGTTTTTCCCTTCCGCCGCTAAAGAAAAAACTAACATGCGGATACTTTTCGGTTTCTGCAATTCGTATTTGCTTCAATCCGTGCTGTTGTAAAATTTCGCCAATCGTATTATTTAAATTATCAGTTGCAAATACAACGTTTACATCATTATAAGTTTTATCATATTCAGTCATGGTTGTATAATGCAGCCAAAGTTTTTTCATCCCGTGGTCAGGCATATCCATCTGCGTTAGCACTTGAGTGATCTCACGACAACGGTCGGTACGGAAATTAAAACAGATAGCTACATCTCCATTTTTTATTACAGATAATGGTTTTTGATCCTCCGCAAAAATTACTGTTGGTTTTATAAATTCATCAGTAACATTTTTAACGTAAGAATTTTCAACTGCTTCAATTGCGTCAGTTGCTTTTTCCCCGATTCCATTTACTAAAGCATCATAAGCCAGCTTTATTCTTTCCCATCTTTTATCCCTGTCCATTGCATAATAGCGTCCGCTTACTGAAGCAATCTTTCCTACCGACTTATTCAAATGCAATTGCAATTCTTTAATGAAACCGAGGCCACTTTTTGGATCACAATCCCGTCCATCAGTAAAAGCATGAATAGATACATCAGCTAAATCCTCTTTTTTACAAACATCAGTTATTGCTTTCAAATGATTGATATGCGAATGCACACCACCATCGCTTACCAAACCTAAGAGATGTAGCGTTTTTTTGTTTTCTTTTGCAAAACGAATTGCATTTAGCAAAATCTCATTGTTAGCAAAAGAGCCGTCGCGGACAGCTACATTAATCCGCTGTAATTCCTGGTAAACGATACGACCAGCTCCAAGGTTTAAATGACCAACTTCAGAGTTCCCCATTTGCCCTTCTGGCAGGCCTACTGCTTCGCCGCAGGTAATTAGCGTGGTATTTGGATATTTGGAATATAATGATGAAACAAATGGGGTTCTTGCATTTTGAATTGCGTCAGCCGATGCCACCTTTCCAAGCCCCCAGCCGTCCATTATAACCAGAATTACTTTTTTTGCTGACATTATAGAAAATTAACAATGAGAAAAACACTCATTTTCAGGGTAAAAATGGCAACAAAGCTAAGTGTTTTACCGTAACTGCTCTGTAATCCCATTGGCAAATAGTAACTTAGTATACCAATTTAGTTTAACTTACTGTGGCATGTTTTTCGATTAATTACTATGAAAACAAAACAATATGAAAAGAAGCTTACTCTTATTACCCGTTTTTTTGATCACAATTTCGGCTTTTACTCAAAGCGGAATTGATGAAGTTATTTCGGCGATGAAAACCGGGAATGCTTCAGGCGTTACCAAATATTTCGACAATTATGTTGACATAACAATGCCTGATAAGAGCAGTAATTACAGCAAAAGCCAGGGCGAGTTAATTCTTAAGGATTTTTTTACAAATAATGGTGTAAGAAGTTTTGAAGTTAAACACAAGGGTAATAATGATACAGGTGATTACTGTATTGGAACATTGCAAACAAAAAACGGGAGTTACCGGGCAACCGTGTACATGCGTTTAAAAGGAGCAAAACAAGTAATACAGGATATTCGAATTCAGCAATTATAAAACCTTGCGTAAAAAGTTTAAAGCCCTGCCATTTTATGGCGGGGCTTTTTTAGTTTTGAATAATGGAATACAATCAACAGTTTTATCATTTGATCGATGAGGCCCTTGCAGAAGATGTTGGTGACGGGGATCACTCCACATTAAGTTGCATTCCCGCTGCAGCCAGAGGAAAAGCAGTTCTAAAAATTAAGGAGGATGGCATATTGGCTGGAGTCGAAGTGGCGGAAAAAATCTTTCATTATAAGGATGCGGATGCGATCTTCAATACATTAAAAAAGGACGGAGAGTTAATGAAGGCTGGTGAAATGGCATTTGATGTAGAAGCATCTATTCATACGATTTTACAATGTGAACGACTTGTACTGAATTGTATGCAGCGAATGAGTGGAATTGCCACGCTGACCCGGCAATACGCTGATAGGTTATACGGTCATAAAACAAAACTGCTTGATACAAGAAAAACGACTCCAAATTTCAGGTTGCTTGAAAAAGAAGCGGTGAAAATAGGCGGTGGCGTGAATCATCGTTTTGGATTGTACGACATGATCATGCTAAAAGATAATCATATTGCTTATTGTGGTGGAATTGAAAACGCAATTAATGAAGCATGGAAATATTTGCAGAATAAAAAATTGGATCTGAAAATTGAAATTGAAACAAGGAACCTTGACGATGTTCAAAATGTGATTGCGATCGGAAAAGGGAAAGTATTCCGGATCATGCTTGATAATTTTACACCCGAACAGGTTACTGAGGCATTGAAATTAATTGGCGAGGATTTTGAAACCGAAGCCAGCGGTGGTATCAATCTTGATAATATTGAAGACTATGCCGAAACCGGGGTTGATTTTGTGAGTGTGGGCGCATTGATCCACCAGGCAAGAAGCTTGGATCTTAGTTTAAAAGCAGTAATTATTCAACATGAGCAAGAAAAATAAACCGGATAGCCGGGGATTTATCTACAGTACTGATCCTGATTTTAAATTTGAGGAAGAACTAAAGTCTACGGAAACGCTTTTACCTGCTCAACAAAAATTAAAAATAAGATTAGACACAAGACACAGGGCTGGCAAAGCAGTGACGTTAATTGAAGGGTTTATTGGGAAAGAGGAAGACCTGGAAGACCTGGGAAAGAAATTAAAATCTTTTTGTGGTACAGGCGGTTCTGCAAAAGCCAGGGAAATAATTATCCAGGGAGATCAAAGAGAAAAAGTGATGCAGTGGCTTGCAAAGAATGGATATAAGAATGTAAAAAAGGTTTAAAAATATTCTGATCACTACTTACCCTCCTTCATAAAATAAGTCAATGCTCTTTTGGGACATTTTTGTTAATAATTCCTTTCCTCTACCGAATCAAGGATCGTACAATAACTGATATAGCGATCAACATTTATTTCATTTTCCTCCAACGCTTTTTTTATAGCACAACCCGGTTCATTTATATGCTGGCAATTGTTGAACTGGCAATCATTGAGCCGGCTTCTCATCTCCGGAAAATAATGAGACAATTCTTGTTTTGAAATATCAACTAATCCGAATTCCCTCATGCCGGGGGTGTCAATTATTTTTCCACCTGAAGAAAGATCATACATTTCCGCAAACGTTGTTGTGTGTAACCCTTTTCCACTCCATCCACTTACATCTTGTGTTTTCAAAGTAATCTGAGGGTCAATAGCATTTATAAATGAAGATTTTCCCACGCCACTATGTCCGCTTAATAGCGAGATCTTATTGCTCAATAAATTTTGTACGTCCCCAATACCCATTCCTTTTACAACACTTACAAGAAAAACTTTATAACCTATTTCTTCATACATCTGCTTCCATGCAAAAAATTTTTCGTCTTCTTTTTTTTTATGCAGATCCGCCTTATTAAAAACAATTGCTGCCGGAACATGATACATTTCACAGGCTACAAGAAAACGATCAATAAATCCCTGCGATGTTCTTGGTTCTTTTAATGTGGCAAATAAGATGGACTGATCAAGATTTGCTGCGATAATATGATGCTGGTATTTCTGTCTTGGGGATTGCCTGTTTACATAGTTCCTCCTCGGAAGGATCTCAACGATCGTAGCGGTATTTTCAATTTCATTTTCCAATTCAATTTCTACTTCATCTCCAACGGCAATTGGATTGGTAGATGTTATTTCATCAATTTTGAAAATACCCTTGATCCGGGCATTATAAAGGCTCCCGGCCTGGTTTTTGACAGTGTACCAACTTCCTGTTGATTTATAGACCAATGCACGCATAGAATAAACCGACGATTTTCAGGATTTAAAAGGATTCGGAGGAAAGATAGGAACAAATTGATTGTTACATAAAATTTATCAGGTCTGGAAACGTTTATTTACAGATACAATTCATAGGGCTTTTAAAGCCCAAAAACTTTGAGTATTTTTCAAAATTAAATTCAGAACTATGAACAAACTTATCCTCTTCGCAGCACTTTGTTTGTCCGCCGTATCATTCAACAGTTGCGACAAAACCGATGAGGCTGCACCAACAAATACGGATTATATCACCAAGTCACCATGGAAATTTGATAAAGCTATGTCCGGTGGTGCCGATGTCTCAGGGTTTTTGAATGCATGTTATAAAGACAACGTAATGACTTTCCAGGTTAATGGAAATGGATCACTTGATGAAGGTGCTACAAAATGTAATGCGGGTGATCCGCAGACTACAAATTTCACCTGGAATTTTTCAAGCAATGGATCTACATTAAATGTAACCGGGGGGATCTTCGCGGGTCAATCGGGAAGCTTCCTGGTTGTTATACTTAATGATACACAAATGATATTGCAAGGAACTATTTCAACCCCGTCCGGGCCTGTCACAGGACAGATCTACTTTAAACATTAAGAAAGATATTTTCCAACAACGGGCATTCTTCTCCCCACACCAAACGCTTTGCAACTGATCCGAAGAACAGGGCAGAATTGTTTGCGCTTGTATTCATTGGTATTAACCAGTTTCAAAACCCTGTCAACCAGGTCAGCGTCATACCCTTTTGCTTTTATTTCTTTAGGTCCATTGCGCAACTCGATATATTCATATAATATCCTGTCAAGCGTATCATACTCCGGCAGGCTGTCACTGTCTTTTTGATTTGGCCTTAATTCTGCAGAAGGAGCCTTATTAATAATATTTAGCGGGATGGTCTCTTTTTCACGATTGATATATTTTGCCAAAGCATAGACCTGCGTTTTATAAACATCACCCAATACACTTAACCCGCCTGCCATATCACCGTATAAGGTTCCATAGCCGGTTGCCAATTCACTTTTATTAGAAGTATTCAATAAAATGTATCCAAACTTATTAGCTACCGCCATTAGTAAATTACCTCTTGTTCTTGCCTGGATATTTTCTTCAGCAAGTCCCGGGGGCAGATCCTTGTAAAGAGGTTTTAATTCGGTAAGAAAGCTTTCAAAAATATTTTGGATGGAAGTAATGTTATACGGGTTGCCGAGCTTTTTACTTAACTGTTCGGCATCTTCAACAGAATGGGTAGAAGAATATTGAGAGGGCATCAAAAGAACACTGACGTTCTCTTTACCCAAAGCATGAACAGCTAAAACCTGGGTTACGGCGCTATCAATCCCTCCGCTTGCTCCAAGTATTGCCTTACTGAATCCCATTTTTTTGAAGTAATCCCTGATACCAAGAACCAATGCATGATATATCTCATCAATATTTTTATCATTGGCTAAATACGCAAGAATATCTTCTCCTGTACCCACTTCTTTTGCCGAATAAAAATATTTTTCTTCAGCGGGATGTTTTATGGAATTGTCTTTTCTCAGCAACTCGTCTAAGTCAAACATTTGAAAATCTTCTTCAAAGTATTTCATTTCCTTCACCTTCCTTCCATTGACATCATACACAAGGCTGCCACCATCAAAAATAATTTCTGTTTGGGAGCCAATGACATTGCAATAAAGCATTGGCATTTTGTATTTTAAAGTATGAGCTTTTACAATACTGTTCCGAACAATATCCTGGGCATAGTTATATGGGGAAGCAGACAGATTGATCATTACATCAGGCTTATAGAGCATCAGTTTTTCCATGGGAGTAACCCGGTACAAAGGATTGTCACCCATGTTCCAGATATCTTCACAAATTGTAACGGCTAAATTTTTCCCCTTAAATTCCAGAACATTCCAATTATATGCAGGTTCAAAATAGCGATACTCATCAAACACATCATAATTAGGCAGGAGCGTTTTGTGTATTTCTCCTTTTATCTTTTTTTCATAAAGCAGAAACACCGCATTGAAAAGATCTTTGCCATCTTTTTGTGTATTATGAGCGGGAGAACCGATCAATACCCCGATAGTATCGGCATGTACTTTTATGCGATCAATTGCCTCGTAACACTCATTGATAAAATCAGGGAATTCGAGAAAATCGCCGGGAGCATAACCACAAACACAGAGTTCGGAAAACACTACCAGGTCAGCACCTTGCTGTTTGGCTTTGTTAATTCCTTCAATGATCTTTTGTGTGTTTTCTTCAAAATTGCCAATATGATAATTCTGTTGCGCTAAGGCGATCTTCATAGAACAAATTTACAATCCCTATATCTAAAGAGGTTAAAATTTTCTTACATTATCTTCGCATGCAACATAAGATAATTTTAATCGTTTATCATTCGCTATGAAATTAACCCCGGTTTTATTAAGCCTGATCTTACTTTTTTCCTGCAATGACGATTCAACGGGCCCGGATGTTTCCAATATAAAAGTCGAAGTGCCAATTGAAAGATTTGATAAGAGTTTCTTCAGTCTTGACACAAATAATCTATCAGCCGGACTTCGTGATTTAAAAAAGGCTCACCCGGATTTCTATATTGATTTTATGCAGGAGATCCTTGGAGTTTCTGGAGCTGATACTAACCATCTTACCCTTGTTGTTTGCAAAAAATTTATCAGCGGCTATCTTCCCATCTATCGCGAATTAAGTAAAAAGTTTAACGATGCAGATCCAATACAAAAGGCTTTACAGCGTGCATTTCAATACGTGAAACATTATTTTCCTGAATATAAAACAGGAAAGGCGATTTTGTACATCGGCCCGCTTGATGCGCCAGGTATCGCATTAACCCAGTCAGGTTTAGCAGTAGGTTTACACCAATTTGGGGGACGTCATTTTCCTCCTTATCAAAGTATGGAAGCACAACAGCTATTTCCCGAATACATCTCGCGGCGTTTTGAACCCCAGTATATTCCTGTCAACTGCATGAAAGCAGTGGTAGATGAAATTTACCCGGATAAAAGTGCCGGCAAAGGCCTGATCGAACAAATGATCGAAAAGGGAAAGCAATGGTGGCTGCTGGATAAATTTTTACCAGCAACTCCCGATTCTATTAAGACCGGCTATACAAAACAGCAATTGAAATGGTGTGAAACCAATGAAGGATTGATCTGGAATGAAATTATTACCACGCAAAAAGATCTTTATACAAAAGACCCGATAGCGATACAGAATTATATTGGCGAGGCACCATTCACTCAATCCATGTCGCCTGCTTCACCCGGCAACATCGGCCAATGGGTTGGCTGGCAAATTGTAAAAAAATTTGCAGGTAAAAATTCGACGATGAATGTTGCCGATATTCTTAAAACTGATGCAAGAAAGATTTTAGAAAATGCTAAGTACAAACCCAAATAGCTAATTATTCTTAAAGGGAACAAACATTTCAAAAGCCGGAATATTTACATCAAAGAAACTTTTGCTGTTAAGATTTTCCATTTGATAAGTACCATGCATTCTGCCCATTTCTGTACGAAGATTACAACCGCTTACATATTGATACTTTTCGCCGGGGGATAATACAGGTTGCACACCTACCACTCCTTCGCCTTCCACCTCTCTGTATGTTCCATTGCTGTCAAAAATATGCCAGTGCCTGCGGTGAAGTTTTACAGGAAAGGAGTTATGATTTTCGATGGCGATCCGGTAAGCAAACATATATTCCGATTGCATTGGATTGCTGTAATCCTGCTGAAAGAACGTTTCTACACTTACCTCTACACCCTCTGAAATCATGCTTACCATCGGATTCATTTTAGGTAAAAGTAACTAAAATAATATTGAGGTTATTCGCCATTTAATTCACAGCGGATATAGTAGTTATCCTAATTTTGCGCCACAAATCTGATCATAAATAAATTGAGCAACCGGATATGAAAATAGCTGTAGCAAAAGGAGATGGGATTGGTCCCGAAATAATGGAGGCAGTATTGAAAATTTTTACTGCAAATCAGGCCCCGCTTGAATATGAGTATGTAGATATGGGTAAATGGGTTTTTGACAAAGGGTTTTCAAATGGTATGACCCCTGAAGCGAAACAGACCATTGAATCACTGGGTATATTATTTAAAGGGCCGATGGAAACTCCCAAAGGAAAAGGCGTGAAGAGTGTAAATGTTACAGCACGCAAAACATGGAACACTTACGCTAACAAAAGAGTTTTTCAAACGCTTCACGGTGTTGATACAGTTTTCAGTAAGGCAGGAATCCCGATTGATATAACTATTGTCCGAGAAAATATTGAAGATACATATGGTGGTGTTGAGCACATGCTTACTCATGATGTTGCATTGAGTCGGCGCTTTATCACACGGCCAGGAAGCCTGCAGGTTATTCGTTATGCTTTTGAAATGGCAAAAAAGAAAAATGCAAGACGCATTACCTGTAGTCATAAGGCGAATATCATGAAAATCACCGATGGCCTTTTTCTTGAATGTTTTTATGAAGTGGCAAAAGAATATCCGCAATTAAAATCGGATGATATAATTGTTGATGATTTGTGCATGAAATTGGTAACACGACCCGATACATTCGATGTGGTAGTGCTTACTAATCTCCAGGGAGATATTGTGTCAGATCTTTGTGCAGGTCTTGTTGGCGGTTTAGGGTTCGCACCTTCAGCTAATATAGGAGATCATATCTGCATTTTTGAAGCGGTGCATGGCACAGCGCCGGATATTGCCGGAAAAAATATCGCAAACCCAACCGCTTTATTGCTTAGCGGTATTACAATGCTTCGTCATCTTGGCGCTATGAAGAATGCCGCCATTATTGAAAATGCTTTGTTATATACTTTAGAAAATGGCATTCATACAGGTGATTTTGGGGATAGATCAATTCCATCTGTAAACACCACCCAATTTGCCGATGCTATCATTAGCAATTTTGGTAAGGAGCCATCGGTAGGGGCAAAGCCAATTTTGCCAAATATGCCGGCTACCCCGACGCATTTTAAGTTAGAAAAAAATCCAATGCTGGTTTCAGAGGAAATGAAGGACGAAAAGATCATCGGTGTGGATATGTTTATTGAAAGCGAAGAACAACCATTGATGATTGCAAAAAAGTGTGAACGTCATGCAGGAGTGAAATTCAAATTAGTCAGTATCAGTAACCGCGGTACACAGGTTTGGCCCACGGGTTCAGTTTTTACCAATCTTGTTAATCAATATAATGCCCGATTTGAATCATTGGATGGGGAGCCCCTGTTTCAACAGGATGTTATCGGGCTGTATGTAAGCCTTAGCGGTAATTTCAAGATATGTTCTTTCGAACTCCTGAATATGTGGGGCGATAAAAAAGCTTACTCACTGGCGCAGGGTCAGTAATTGCTTTTTATGATCAGGTGAAACCTCAGGCAGTATGTCTTTTCATATCCATGCTGATCAGTTTCCCTTCTAATACATTGGCTAATTCCACAACAGCTTTGTTCTCATTTTTCCTTGCATTTTTTGTATGCGTAGGATAAAGTGAAACACCTGTGTAGATGTTGTAATGTAGTGTAAGGGAATTACCGTGGAAATTGAAATCCCAGTCTATACTGTCGAAATCATCTTCCTTACGGCGAAAGTCAATATGAAAATCTTTGCTGAGAATATCGGCAACCTGGTAGAATCGTTTCAGACCGCCATCATCATCAAGAATGGCTTCTGTGCAGCCAAGGGCAATGCGTAGGGTAAGGCTCATAGTTTGTACGTTTTAGGTTTTGAAAGGGATATTGGGACTTGGTTTAAGATTTCGAAATCTTAAATATTTTACGACTTAAACTTTTTTGCTTTTCTCGCTGCTTTCTCAGACTCAGGATCTCCGGTTGCTAATTTCTCTGCACCTATATTTCTTCCATCGGTTTTACAGCCATACTTAGGTTTGAAAATATTACCCCAAAGCTTACAGGATGAAAGCATCAGCATCAGGCTTGCACAAATGAAGAGAGTTCTTACGGCTTTCATGGATTGTTTTTTGTACAACGAATTTACGACGCAAAAATTGCATTTGCCAGAGTAAATGTACGAGTGCGATATATTCACCCTCTCTTTTCGGTTAAAAATTGTTAGTTTTTTGTAGGTTTTTCAACTCTGAACCAATCTGCATACCGAACATAATTATTGGCAATTCTATCAATCTCTCCGCTGATCATTTCTTGTGGAATATCTTTTACTTTTTTTGCGGGAACGCCGGCATAAATACTGCCCGCTTCACAAACTGTTCCTTCGAGTATTACTGCGCCGGCAGCAATGATGGTATTACTATTTACAACTGCACCATCCATTACAATAGCACCCATTCCTATCAGTACATTATCATGCACCGTACAGCCATGGACGATCGCATTATGGCCAATGGAAACATTGTTTCCAATGCTCGTTCCAAATCTTTTATATGTACAATGGATGCATGCACCATCCTGTACATTCACTTTATTTCCCATGCGTATAAAATTCACATCGCCACGAACTACTGCATTGAACCAGATACTGCAATCATCCCCCATCACCACATCGCCAACAATTGTTGAGTTAGGCGCCAAAAAACAATTGCTCCCAAATTCCGGGAATTTATTTTCAACTGGAAGAATTACAGGCATTCGGAATAGTTTGATATTTGAAGTTTATGGTTTTATGTTACCAGCCTTTGAATTATTATTTGACTTTCGTTGCGTCGCACTCTTCATCGTTTGGTAATTCTATTCATCTTTATCGTGACACGGCAGACGTGAATGGTGAGATCGTGATTTTCTCACGTCTGACGATTCACGCCTCACACTTGCAAATTAGAGAATTTCTTTGCGCCTTTGCGCAGCCTTTGCGTTCTTTGCGTGAAATATTTCTCATTGAATCAACGAGAGCTTTTTTTAAAGCATATAGCGCAAACTTCTCCTTCGCCATTGGCATTTGAAATAGCAAAAGCCGAAGGTTGTTTGCTTTACGATACAAATGGAAAAGAATATATTGATCTTATAGGCGGTATCAGTGTAGCCAATATAGGCCATCGGCATCCAAAAGTAATTGAAGCTATAAAAGACCAGTTGGATGATTACATGCATGTAATGGTGTACGGAGAATTTATTGAATCGCCGCAGGTGCAATACGCGACCATGCTTGTTGATAATTTACCTGCTTCCTTAAATTCGGTGTACTTTACTAATTCAGGCGCCGAAGCAATTGAAGGTGCAATGAAGTTGGCAAAACGGGTAACAAACAGGGCCCAGGTAATCGCGTTTAAAAATTCTTATCATGGCTCTACACAGGGAGCGTTAAGCATAATCGGCGATGAGTATTGGCGAAATGCATTTCGTCCTTTATTGCCTGGTGTGTTGCATCTTGAATACAATTCTTTTGATTCACTTGGCGAAATCTCTGAAACAACAGCCTGTGTATTTGCCGAAACGATCCAGGCAGAGGCGGGAATTATTGTTCCGTCAAAAGAATGGATACAGGCATTGAGAAAAAAATGCACAGAAACCGGAACTCTTTTAATCCTTGATGAGATACAGGCAGCGTTTGGCAGAACAGGAAAACTTTGGGGCTTTGAAAATTTTGAAATAATTCCCGATGTATTGGTCCTTGGTAAGGCATTGGGCGGCGGCATGCCTCTTGGCGCTTTTATTACAGATAAACAAGTAATGAATGTTTTTACTGAAAATCCGGTGCTCGGGCACATCACAACATTTGGGGGCCATCCGGTTTGTTGTGCAGCAGGAAAGGCTGCAATGAAAGTATTGTCAGAAAACAAGATCATCGATTCAGTCAAGGCAAAAGAAGAGCTGTTCAGATCATTGCTTGTTCACAAAAAAATAAGATCTACCCGTTACTTTGGTTTATGGATGGCAATTGAATTTGATTCTTTCGAAATGAACAAAAAGATCATTGATACCTGTATTCGTTCCGGCCTTATGACCGATTGGTTTTTATTTGCTCCGAATTGTTTGCGTATTTCACCACCCCTGGTTATTTCAGAACAAGAAATAGAGTCTGCCTGTAAAAAAATTTTGTCAGCACTACGCACTTTATAAAATTCATTTTATTTTGTCCTGTGATAATAGATATCTCTATGAACAGGACAATTTCATTCTTGCTTTTTGTTTTAATGGTAGCCCCCGTCACCGCCCAGACCAGAAAGGAAAGCAGCAACTCCCTTTTATGGCGAATCACCGGTAATGGGCTTTCCAAACCATCCTATTTATTTGGTACCATTCACTTAACTGATAAAAAAGTCTTCTTTCTTGGCGATTCGGTTTATAACGCTATTGAAAGATCAGAAGGATTTGCAGCAGAGCTTGATCTTAATAGCATTGGGGTGGAAATGATTAATCGTTTTATGAAAGAAGAGCAGGAAAGGAATGCTGTCGAAGCTGTGAAAGTAAAAGATGTAGTCGGTCCTGACGTGTGGCAACGATACAAAACTGCACTTGCAGAGAAATTCGGGAAGAAAGCAGAGAATATAACGGTGGAAGATCTCGATGAAATGTCGGAAGCTTTAGAAAATGAAGTATTTCAAAGTGGAGAGATGCCCACATTTCTTGATGCCCATCTTTTTGGAATTGCAAAGAAAAAAGGAAAATGGGTGGGAGGAATAGAAGAAATCGATGACCAAATGGAGCATATTGATAATTTTAAAAATATTGAAGAAAAAATACAAACGGCATTATATGACGAAGAGTATTACCGGGATGGATTAAAATGGATGATCAATATGTATATCAATCAACGATTGGATAGTATTGATGCTTTAATGTACAGAGAACAATCCGGAGAGAAGGATTACATAATGATAAAGCGAAATTTGAAAATGGCAAGACGAATGGATAGCCTCTCTTCGATGCGAAGTACTTTTTTTGCAGTGGGAGCAGCCCATTTACCCGGTGATTCAGGTGTTATCTCGCTGTTAAGATCAATGGGATTTCAGGTATCTCCTGTAGTTTACTCAAAAAGGATTGATCCTTCTAAATATGTAATTAAGAGTAGTGATGAAGTCTGGTTTCCTGTCGATATTAAGGACAGTGCGTATTTTTTGCGGATGCCCGGAATTGCCAGCAGGTTCGAAATGCTGGAATCCTATGGGTTACATACTAAACTTTTTTTTGATATCTCATTTATGAAAATGTATATGACGATGAGCCTGGAAATAGGAGAGGAGCGGAAGAAATTAGGAGCTGACAGCCTATTCAATGAATTGAAACGACGATATGCCGACAAAGGAACAAATGTAAAAGAGAAAAATATTACAATAAATGGCGTGAAAGGAAAGGAGTTACGCTTTAAAAACAGCGATGGCGATTTTATTATGCAGGTTTTCCTTCCGGGTATGGAAAGAATGGTTTTAAATGCTATTATGACGCTAAAAGAGCAATCGCTTATTGATGATGACAACAAAAAATTCTTTCAATCTTTTGTAGTGAATGCAAATTCAAAGACGCCAATTAAAGTGGAATCAACATGGCATTCATATACCAATCAAACACAGGCATTCTCGATTGAATTTCCTTCTAAACCGATTGAGAATAAGGATGTGCGGTCTGAAGAAGGAAAGATAGTTCATACTTACGAGGCAGTTGATCTGAGATCACAGGTATTTTATGGAATAACAATTTCGTCAATCAAAGAAGGATTGTATTTAGCTATCAGTGATTCTGCTCATTTTTTAGGATTGGCCCAAAATATGAGAAGCAGGTTTGAAAAGATAAGTATTGTTGATTCATCACTCTTTTCTTTTTCAGGATTTCCTGCCTGCAAATTTTTGATCAATGCTACCAGCGAAGGAGCAGAAATTGTGTTAAACATACTTTCAGTTCTTAGAGGGAACAGGAATTATTATTTATTTTCTCTTTACCAGCCTGGCGAAACGGGGAAGATAAATTCAGAAAAATATTTGAATTCCTTTAAGCTGCTCCCGATGAATTATGCTGATTGGAAAACGGAATATTCAAAAGATAAAAGCTTTTCAACTTCTTCTCCGTTCTCTTTTAGAAAAAACTCCACTTTTGACGACACTGAAATGTATGCCAATAGTGAAAGGACGATAGTATACGATACGTTGGCGTCCCATTCTATGTTCATTGACAGGTTCACTCTTCCAGCGTGGTACTGGTATATTTCAGATTCTGCCTTATTAAGAGACAGGGTAAAAAGGTACGTGGACTGGAACGATTCATTAATTGAATATAAAACAACTGTGAAGGGTAAAACGAAGGAAGCAGAATTCCTGATCGTAAAGCCGCAGCAGACAACAATTAAAAAGGGAAAAATAATTCTTTCCGGGAATGAAATGTATGAATTATACGGGTACCTGGCCCAGGAAGACCTGGACAAATACTATTACAAATTCTTCGATGATTTTAAAGTTTTAAAAGAAGGGTTGTCTTTTGACATCACCAAGATAAAAGTGAAAGAGTTAGAAGAAACGATCAGGAAAAACAATAAACGTGATATAGAGGAAGTCAAACTTTGGTGGAACGATCTATCGCTTGAGGAAAATGAATTGCCATTATTGCGGTCATTAATGATGAAAGTTTATCCGGATTTTGATTCAACTTATGAAACTTCTCTTAACTGGAGGATCATTCAAAAAATAATATCGCTTGACACCAATAATCATACGGTTGATTTTATAAGAAATAATTATAAAAATATTTCCCCGGAGAATAAAAAAATAAAGCCATTGTTGGTTTCCTACTTAGCTGATATCCCGACAAAAGAATCATATAGTTTGATCAGGGAAATGGTTGGCGATGAATCGTACCCGACAGATATCAATATGTATTTTTATTTACCACTTTATGATTCGCTTGAACTTACGGCAACACTTTATCCTGAAATTCTAAAGCTAACTGCTTCTGAATACTTCGTGAATCAAATTTGCGGTGTGACCACTACATTGATTGATAGTAACCTGTTACAAAAAGATATTCTGAAGAACCAGGAAAAACGCTTTATTACCCTTGCAAAGAAAGTAGTCAGCGAAACAGGCAAAGATGACGAGGTTTACAGGTATTATGATCTTGCCAGGATACTGGGAATTTTAAATACGCCTGAATCAAATAAGTTACTTACTCAATTCAGTAAATATTCCGACAGGGAAATGCGTTTTCAGACACTGTTGGCTATGTTGAAGAATAATTTACCTGTCGATCCAAAAACCATTTACACGTTGGCCTCAACAGATGAATACAGGTATAATTTATACGAAGCTTTACGGGAGTCAAAAAAATTGTCTCTGTTTCCCCTTGATTATCTATCGCAGGGAAAACTGGGTTTTAGTAAACTTTACACAGACAATAATGATGAAGAATATCCTCTTATAATTACAAACGCGGGCAGCAAAACGATCTTATATAAGGGCAAGCAGCAGAAGGTTTACCTGTATAAAGTACTTGAGTCAAGTGAGTATGATTATTTGGCTGGCGAAAAAGATCTTACATACTATCTTGCGGTGGCCGGTCCCTTTTCGACAAATACAAAAGACTGTTACAGTAGTCACGAGTTAACGGGGATTTACTGGACGGAGGAATTTGATAAAAATAAACTGGATGCATTGCTTAAAAAATACATCGAAAGTTTAAATGAAAAATAAATTTTTCAGATAATTCTATAGATTAATCTTCTATTTCCACGATCACTTCAACCTCTACTGCAATATTTGAGGGTAGTGCATACATGCCCACGGCCGATCTTGCATGTTTTCCTTTGTCTCCAAAAATTTCTACCATAAGGTCAGAGTAACCATTAACGACTTTTGGCTGATCTTTAAAGTCTTCAGTGCAGTTGACCATGCCAAGCACCTTTACAATGCGTTTTACCTTATTTAAACTACCAAGCTCAGCTTTCAAAACTGCCAAATGATTGATTGCAGTTAATCTTGCCGCTTCATATCCTTGTTCAATAGTCAGGTCTTTTCCAACCTTACCTGTGATATTGCTGCCATCAGGTTTGGTAGGACCTTTACCGGCCAGGTATAAAAGATTTCCAACACGCACTGCATTTACATAATTCGCTACCGGTTTTCCGGGAGTTGTCAATACAATTCCTTTTTCTTTTAGTCTTGTGTCTGCGTCCTGTGCGATCGTTGTTGTGCTTATGAAATAAGCAGATGAAATGATCAAAAATATTTTAGTCATATTAGATAAGTTTAAAAAGGTAAACTGCGAATAAAGCGCCGATAATAGGACCAAGCACAGGTATCCATGAATAACCCCAATCGCTGTCTCCCTTATCTTTTATTGGCAAAATAAAATGAGCGATTCTTGGTCCAAGGTCTCTTGCAGGATTGATAGCATAACCTGTAGGGCCACCAAGGGATAAGCCAATGCCTAATACGAGTAAGCCGACAGGCAATGCATCTAAAGTTCCAAGAGTTGTTGCAGGCTTTGACATAGTTAATGCCCCAAACCCGAGAACAAAAGTGCCGATGATCTCTGTAATTAAATTGTATAGTGGCCTCCTTATAGCAGGTGCAGTACAAAAGACAGCAAGCTTTCCATTTTTATCATCGGTGCTGTCAAAATGTTGTTTATAGGCAAGCCAAACAATAATAGCTCCGGTTATTGCGCCGGCAAATTGGGCAAGGATATATGTTGGTAATAAAGAGGAATCAAAATCGCTGAGCGCCGCCAGGGCAATAGTAACAGCAGGATTCAAATGTCCGCTTCCGCCAAGACTTGTAGAAGCATATACACCAAGAAATACAGCCATCGCCCAACCAAATGTGATGACGATCCATCCGCTGTTATGGCCTTTGGTCTTGTTTAAAACAACATTTGCTACTACGCCATCACCCATTATGATGAGCAGCATAGTGCCGATAAATTCGCCGAGAAATGGAGACATAAGCTGTTAGTTTGAAGGTTGCGGTTTGAGGTTTGAAGTTGGAAGATAATTCTTTGCAACAAAATTAAAGTTATCAATCTGTTCTTTTATCCAGGATTCGTCTTTACCCATTTCTTTCGCCATCATGCTTGCTACTAATGGGGCTGATTCGATCGCTGCCTTTGCATCAAGCAATAATGCTCTTGTCCTTCTTGCCAGCGCATCTTCAACGGTCATGCACATTTCATTTTGTACCGCCCAAACTATTTCTGCTTTTATATAAGGTAAACCAGCATGGATCAAATCAGAAAGTGAGTTTTCTTTTTTAATTAGCTCCTTAATACCAACTTCATCCTTTCCATAATAATACAATGGTGCTTTATAATTATTATTTTCGTTAAAGCCATGTATCCGGAGGTTCTTAGTTACACATTCTTTATCATTTATTCCCGCTTTATGTACGGCAATTTCCATTACATCCTCCGCCATTTTACGATAGGTTGTCCATTTACCACCGGTGATGCTGATAAGTTCTGAATCAGAGACAGCAATATGATGATCTCTTGAAATAGCTGATGTAATCTTCGAATTACTTTTTACTAATGGTCTCAATCCCGCGAACACGCTACGTATGTCATTATAAGAAGGATCTTTTTTTAAATAGCGATGAATATGCTGCATCACGAAATCGATTTCGTCTTTCATTGCTATCGGCTCATCGGATGCTGATGAGACAGGAGTGTCTGTTGTTCCTACAATAGTTTTATTATGCCAGGGTACTGCAAATAATACACGGCCATCGTCTGTTCGTGGGATCATAATAGCTGTATCAGACAAAAGAAATTGCTTATCGAAAACAAGATGAATCCCCTGGCTGTGAGAGATCAACGGTTCTGCATTCTTATTGTCCATTTTTGCAATGCTGTCCGAAAAAATTCCTGTTGCATTGATAACCGCTTTCGCTTTTATTTCGAATTCCTTGTTATTAATACTATCCATTGCATTAACACCGCAGACGTTTCCATCAATTTTCATCAAACCTGTCACAGGCATATAATTAATAATAACGGCGCCATGATCAGCCGCCGTCATAGCAAGATGAATGGCTAGTCTTGCATCATCAAATTGGCCATCATGATAAAGAACACCGCCACGCAGACCGTCTTCATCCAGATTTGGAGCTAATGCCAATGTTTCCTCTTTGCTTAAGAATTGTGAAGGACCCAAACCTAAACTCCCGGCCATCCAATCGTAAACCTTCAAACCGATCCCATAAAAAGAATTTTCCCACCATTTATAATTTGGAATAACAAAGGATTGATTTTTTACTAAATGCGGTGCATTCTTCTTCAGTAACCCTCTTTCTTTCAGCGCTTCCATCACCAGCTTTATATTTCCCTGTTGTAAATAGCGTACACCGCCATGTACAAGTTTTGTACTTCGTGATGAGGTACCTTTCGCAAAATCATATTTCTCTAATAAAACAGTTTTACATCCTCTTGATGCTGCATCAACAGCAATACCCAGGCCCGTGGCACCACCGCCGATGATACAGATGTCGAAAACTTTTGTTGAATGTAATCTTTCTATATGGTGCTGACGATTCATTTTATTATTGATCAATAATAATTAATAATCATTAATCATTTTCATTTGCCCATGCGATCGCCGCGTTCACCGCTCGCTGCCATCCCTTTACTAACCCGTTTCTTTTTTCATCATTCATCGATGGCGAGAAGGTCTTATCTACCTGCCATTGTTTTTGTATCTCATCGATATTTTTCCAGTAACCGACTGCAAGACCAGCAAGATAGGCTGCGCCAAGTGCAGTGGTCTCTGTTATTTTTGGACGGATCACTTTTGTATTCAGTATATCGCATTGAAATTGCATCAACGTATTATTGATGGTGGCCCCTCCGTCCACTCTTAATTCAGCAATTGAAATTTCTGCATCTGCTTCCATGGCTTTTAATACATCATAAGTTTGATAAGCAATGCTGTCCAGCGCAGCCCTTGCAATATGTGCATCGCTGCTTCCTCTTGTCAATCCAAAAATACTTCCACGGGCATGCTGATTCCAGTGAGGTGTGCCAAGCCCGGCAAATGCGGGAACTATATAAATACCTTCGGAATCTTTTACGGATGCAGCAAGTTTTTCCACTTCTGAAGAGTTGCGGATTATTTTTAAACTATCTCTTAGCCATTGCACTACTGCACCGGCAATAAAGACACTTCCTTCCAGTGCATACTGAGTTTTACCGTCGATCTGCCATGCTATAGTTGTCAATAAATTATTTTTTGAGGCAATTGCTTTGGCCCCCGTATTCATCAGCATAAAACAGCCGGTACCATAAGTATTCTTTACCATTCCGGGCGAAGTACACATTTGACCAAACAATGCCGCCTGCTGATCGCCGGCGATTCCTGATATGGGTAGTTTTATTTCAGGAACTGCGCTTGCAGTCGTTCCATAAATTTTACTGGAAGCTTTTACTTCCGGTAAAACTGATCCTGGGATATTAAAAAGCTTTAAAAGGTCATCGTCCCATTGACAAGTATGAATATCCAGCAACATTGTTCTTGATGCATTGGAAACATCAGTGACGTGAATATTGCCCCCGCTTAGTTTCCATACAAGCCAGCTATCGATGGTTCCAAAAGCCAGCTCACCTTTATCCGCTTTTGCTCTTGCGCCGCTTACATTATCTAATATCCATTTCAGTTTTGTTGCCGAGAAATAGGCATCGATAACCAATCCTGTTTTTTGCTGGATCATATTTGCATGTCCGGCTGATTTCAATTCATCGCAGTACGCAGCTGTCCTCCTGTCTTGCCACACGATAGCATGATAAATTGGTTTTCCTGTACTACGTTCCCATACTACCGTTGTCTCCCGTTGATTCGTGATGCCAATACCGGCCACCTGTTTCATGGTGATACCTGCTTTGGCTACAGCTTCGGCCATTGTGCCATATTGTGTGCTCCATATCTCGTCAGCATCGTGCTCCACCCAACCGGGTTGTGGAAATATTTGTTTGAATTCTTTTTGTGCAACGCTGATAATGTTGCCCTGTTTATCAAAAATAATACTGCGGCTGCTGGTAGTGCCCTGGTCGAGTGCAAGGATATAATGAAGCATCTTGAGTTGATAGTTAAAAGTTGAAAATTGAAGCTAAAAAGGAAGGTAGTAAAAAGTTAGAAAGTAATGATTATGTACTTAGCTTTAATACTTCTATTAAACTTCGGTTGCGTCGCACACTTGTACTTCTGCAATTCTATTCAGCTAT
>CBFGXP010000013.1:0-32769 GCA_965652775.1 uncultured bacterium | reverse complement strand
TAAGAGTTTGGAGCTGCACGCATGATCCAAAATATAAGGGCAGTATTAAAGGTCGCATAAAATACATGTTGACTCCGGGAGCTCTTATTGATCTCCTGGCATTTTTACCTACTTACTTCCATGCATTCCTGGATTTCGATTTGCGCATTCTGCGGCTTCTGCGCTTTCTGCGTTTTTTCAGGTTGTTCAGGCTTACTGCTTACACCAGGTCAGCACAAATGATCTTTAATGTTTTCCGATCCCGTAAAAATGAATTGATACTAAGTCTGGTGCTCGTCCTTTTCTTAATAATAATCGCCTCCTGTTTACTCTTTTTTGCGGAACATTTGTATCCATCAGAGGAAGAGAGCAAATTCACCAGCGTTCCGGCAACTCTGTGGTGGGCTATCGTAACATTAACTACAACAGGTTACGGAGATATGTATCCACTGACAACGATTGGAAAAATATTAAGTGGCATGATCATGCTGACCGGTGTTGCCTTTTTTGCCCTGCCTGCTGGTATAATCACTGCTGGCTTTCTCGAAGAAATGAAGTTAATAAAGAGGAATAAGGTCTTCAACTGTCCCCATTGCGGTAAACCGATTGAACCCCATCATCACCATGGTGAAAACGAAAAGAGTTAAAGTCATTAAAACGCTCCAAATAAAAAACCGTCCCACCTGAGTGAAACGGTCTTAATTAATTTAATAATCTCTTAGAATGGTTTTGCGGGTGTTGTTGTCTTTTTCAGATCATATTTTTTGTTGAACCTGTCATTAAGCAATTTATGTTTATCGGTCAGATCGATCTCACGACCCTGAATGAGTGCCAGACTTACGTTACTTGTTCGCATGTCCAGCAGATCACCCTCACTGATCACAATATTTGCATCTTTACCCACCTCAATGCTTCCCGTCTTGTCAGATACACCCATGATCTTTGCAGCATTTAAAGTAATTGCCTGTAAAGCCTCTTCTTTTGATAAACCATAAGCTGCAGCTGTTCCTGCATTAAATAGAATATTCTTACCACGGGTTTGAGGATCATCATCAGAAATTGAAAAAACTACGCCTGCTTTTTGCAAAGCAGCCGCTGATTTATAGGGCTGATCCACATCATCATCCTGTGCTGTGGGAAGACTGTGCATTTGACTTAATATAACAGACACATTATGTTGTTTTAAAAGATCCGCTATCTGCCAGCTATCGCTGCCGCCAACGATCACGACGTCAAAATTGAATTGCTTTACAAAATCAAGAGCAACGAGCATTTGCCTTACCGTATTTCCATGAACATATAATTTCTGGCTCCTGTCAAACAAGCCTTTCACGGCTTCAAACTTCAGGTTAGTTTCTTTATGTGTTCCTTCGGCATAATATGCTTTTGCCTGGGTGAAGAAAGATTTTAATTCTTCAATTTTATTCAAGCCTTCTTTTACGGGATCAGTTGTATTGCCTTGCTGCGGGCCAAAACGTCCACCTCCGCCTCCGCCAAATCGGCTAAAGTCAGGACGAGGCATTAAAGAAGGCATATATAAATGCATACCGCCATCGGCTTTTACCGCAGCATCCTGGTAATTCCATGCATCTAACTGCACAACTGATGACGAGCCGGCAAGAAAACTTCCCTGCGGAACGATATTAGCCATCAACACTCCTTGTGAGCGAAGTGTATTGATCACCTTTGAATCAGTATTGTAAGCAACAAGTGATCTTACATTCGGATTCATATCACCGATCTCTCTTACATCACTTGATGCTCTGATAGACGATATCTCAACTAATCCAAGATTACTTACTGGTAAAATGATACCCGGATACACTTGCTTTCCTTTTGCATCAATAACTTTTGCTTCGCCTTGCGGAATGACTATGTCGGAACCAACCTTTTCGATCTTACCGTCTTTGATCTGGATCACTCCATTATTGATAACAGTACCGTTACCAACATGAATGGTAGCATTCTTAATATACATCGTTCCTTTTTGCGGTGGTGTTGGCAAAACAGTTTCCTGCGAAATTGCTGTCATAAATAAACCACCGATTACGATTGAAAAAAATATTTTTTTCATTATAAATATTTTATTGGTTATCGAGATTGTCAACATCAATTGTAAGCAAGCCATGACTATGGCCATGGTCACTACATGTATGAATGATTTGATAGCTGGGAGTTGCGGGAATCACCGACGCACCGCTTCTTTTTTCACCATTCATTTTTTTGATGAGCCGTGTTCTCTCATTGTCCACCCATTTTTGCATATCGGCATCTTTTGCCCTGTCAAAATAAATCATTCCATCAACAATGGTATAAAGCGATTTCGCATAAATGCTTAATGGATTATCACTCCAAACAACAACATCAGCATCTTTGCCAACTTTCAGACTTCCGACCCTATCATCAACACGCAACATTTTTGCAGGATTTAAAGTTACCATTTTGAATGCTTCGTCTTCGCTAAGATCACCATACTTCATTGTCTTAGCAGCTTCCTGGTTCAGACGACGGGCCATTTCAGCATCATCGGAATTGATAGCCACATTCAAACCAACTTTATGCATGATCGCTGCATTGTACGGTATCGCATCTTCCACTTCCATTTTATAAGCCCACCAATCAGAGAAAGTAGATGCATTGGCGCCATGTTTAAGCATCTTATCAGCCACCTTATATCCTTCCAGGATATGTGTAAACGTGTTTACTTTAAATCCCGCTTTATCAGCAACATCGATCAAACCGGTGATCTCACTTTGCACATAAGAGTGACAGGTAATAAATCTTTTTTTGTCCAATATTTCAACTAGTGCATCCAATTCAAGATCACGACGTGGCATTATCAAACCTGTCAGCGATTTCTTAGCTTTTACTAATTTATCTTTCTCTGTATTGTAATCATCCCATGCTTTCCTGTAATCTTTTGCACGGGTAAATGCGTCGATCAACACTTGCTCGACACCCATTCTTGTATCCGGATAGCGGGTATTGCCCTGCGTAGATGCGGAACGCTTTACGTTCTCACCCAGCGCAAATTTTATTTGACCATCCCAATTCTTAAATTTCAGATCCTCCGCGTTAGCACCCCAGCGAAGTTTAATTAGCTGGGTTTGTCCACCAATAACATTTGCAGAACCATGAAGGATATGTGAAGAAGTAACACCTCCGCTTAATTGACGATATATATTTATATCATCAGGATTCAGGTTATCAGTTATTCTTACTTCAGATGTTACCACCTGGGCTCCTTCATTGATAGAAGCAGCAGCTATATGCGAGTGCTCATCGATAATACCCGGAGACACGTATTTACCGGTGCCATCTATAACTTTTGCGCCTGCATCAGAAAGATTTTTTCCAATAGCGGCTATCTTTCCGTCTTTGAGTAAAACATCAGTATTCTGAAGAACGCCTTCTTTCTCATTTGTCCAAACTGTCGCATTCTTAATTAATATATTTTCTTGCTTTGGTTGATTGCCTTCTTCAAAACCAAAAGGCATGAAGGGATATAAGACTTTTCCTGCTGCTATAGCGTCTTTTTTCTTTACGGTATCTGGTTTTACATCGGCTGCTTTTTCTAAAACCGCAGTCCATGTTAATGAGTTGCCCAATGAATCAGTTCCTGTTCCATTCCATTCTGTGCCACTGCTATATCCCGCAAGTCTTGTTGCGCTGGCAGGTAACTGGGGAGCCTGTTGTCCGCCGCCAAAACCGCCGCCCCCAAATCCACCAGGGCCGCCACCTCCACCTCTTCTCCGTTGCATTTGAGCATAACTGAGCTTAATCGCTTTTCCATCGTAAGAAAATCTAGCACTCATGGTATCTTTTCCAACCATGTTAGCTGAGCTGTTCGATTTGACATCGAGCGTATAATTCTCAGCACCGGCAGGTGTATTCACCGTTAACTTATAAATGCCTGCGATATTCGTCCATGCATCTTCTTTTACTGAATATTTTTCGCCTTGTATCCAGTTTTGAATGATCACTGATTTCTCATTGAAGACAGGACCATTTGTAATAATGAAATTGGCGATCTTTCCTTCATCAAGACTTCCTACTTTATCATAAACTCCTAACAACGTTGCAGGAGTTTTTGTCAATGCTTCCATTGCTTTACTTTCACTCAACCCATATTCCATTGCTTTGCGAAGATTGGTCCAGAATTGAGTTATATTTCTAAGATCAGCTGTAGTAAGACAAAAATTAATTCCGGCTTTCTCAAAAGCAGCTGCATTTGCAGGGGCCATCTCCCAATGCTTCATATCATTCAAAGAAACAAATCTTGCTTCGTTGGGATCTTCTACATCTTGTGCCTGTGGAAAATTAAGTGTAATAATAAATGTAGCATTTGAAGCTTTCATTTCCTTTATACGCTGGTATTCATTGCCCCCGCCTTTTAAAATATATTGTACGCCAAACTCGTCTCCGATCTTATCGGCACGCAGGCAATTCCATTTATCATTAGCATCAAAAATTTGTGGTAATGAAAGATTATCATTCCATGCCTGCAAACTGGCATTGACCCCTTCCTCACTGGGTTTTTGTTTATACCATTGAGCATCCAGGAATGACTGACGGAGCAACGCGATAGTTCCCATCATAGAACCGGGGTAGCTTTGGGTTGATGTGCCTTTACTAAAGGAATAATGTGCAGAGGCTTTTTCTTTCAGCATCACAAGATTTTCTTTTGAATTGCCAAGTGTAACAACGGTGCCCGTTCCGCGGGATATGCCGTCTCTCATGTGGCTTAACACGGTACCGAAGCCTGCTTCACGAAGTGGCTTGCCTTTGGCATCATCGATTGCAAAGACTTTGAAAGCATCAACTTCACTCTTTATTGCCTGGTTCCAACCATAAGGTCCTTTAGCATTTGATACAAATTGCTGCGGAGCAAAAAAACCACCACCAGCTGCACCGGCAGCCTGTCCTTGCTGTGTAGGAAGAGAAGTTCCATAATCAGCATAAATGTCAATAAAGGATGGGTAAATAAATTTTCCTTTGCAGTCAATTTCGACTGCACCTGCAGGCACCTTTGTCGATGTGCCGACCGATATAATTTTTCCGTCTTTAATTAGCAACGTAGCATTGTTCAATGTAGTTGTTGCATCTTTTACGATAGTTGCGTTTGTGAAGGCATAAGAGCCGCGTCTTGGATCGACGACCCCATTTTCAGGGAATGTCGCCTGGCTCAACAAATCTGAGGCGACACAGGATAATGCCAACACAAAAATCAACCTGTAGATAAATAAAGGTTTTCTCATTGCGATTAGTTTTTTGAATAAGATGTTTTTTTTAAAAAGAACTTGCGAATAGGGACGCCGAATTTATAACAATTGGACCAAACTGAATCGAAGACTTTATGGATGGTTGAAAGTCTGATTATCAGATACATGATGGCAAGTTCGGACTTCTTTCTTCTGACCTGGGTTTTTGGTTACCTTTGAATTCAATCATTTTTTTGTTTTATGTCAAGGGTTAAATCATTAATTGTCCTCCCCGACTTCAGCTTGTCACCAAGAATTGACCAGGTCGGTGTTGAGGAGAGGGCTTCGCGGTTTACAAAAAGAAGTATCAAGAAAGAAACTAAGTTGAATGGGTTGAAACTTGTGCTGAATATGATTGACCTGACAACCCTTGAAGGAAAGGATACAGATGGGAAAGTAAAACAGCTTTGTTATAAGGCAATGCATTTACACGATGCTTTACCAGGTTTGCCAACCGTTGCTGCAATTTGTGTTTATCCCTCTATGGTGAAGGTGGCAAAAAAAGCCCTGGGAAATTCTGGAATAAATGTGGCTTCTGTGGCCACGGCATTTCCAAGTGGACAAGCACCAAAGGACGTTAAGATCCGTGATACAAAATATGCAGTTGAGCAAGGAGCTGATGAAGTGGATATGGTTATCAGCCGCGGTAAATTTCATTCCGGTGAATATAATTTTGTGTTTGATGAAATAGCGGCTATCAAAGAAGCATGTGGTGAAGCGAGACTAAAAGTTATTTTAGAAACTGGTGAACTGGGAACAATGGATAAGGTTCGCCGTGCCAGTGATATTGCCATGCATGCTGGCGCTGATTTTATAAAAACATCAACAGGAAAAATTCAGCCGGCAGCTACACTGCCGGTAACGCTGGTAATGCTGGAAGCCATAAGAGACCATTATTATAAGACAGGAAGAATGGTGGGCATGAAACCTGCTGGTGGTATTTCAAAATCAAAACTGGCTTTGCATTATTTAGTAATGCTGAAAGAAACATTGGGTGAGGCCTGGATGAATAACCATTGGTTTCGCTTTGGGGCCAGTAGTCTGGCAAATGATGTGTTGATGCAAATAATGAAAGAGCATACGGGGGTGTACCAGGCGGCGAATTATTTCTCGGTGGATTAACCCCCTGTCCCCCTGAAGGGGAGACATAGACTGGAGTTTCTTTTGGCTTAGAAATTTTCTTTGCTCAGTAGGAGCAAAATATCATTAGCCCGGGTTTTAACCCGGGGATCAAATAAAAGTTTTTTTTATTAGAACCCCGAAGGGGTTCAACATTGGTGAATAGAATTAAAGAACGATGAAGTGTGCGACGCAACAGGAGATGATAGTAGTAATACAGTTTACATCATAAATAAAAAATTGCATGCCGAAGACAATTTCAAAAAAGAAAAACAATACAATTAAACTGAAGTTTGATACATGGCAATATGCCCCGGCGCCCGAAAGCAAAAGCGCAGCAACTATAAAGTCACAGTATGACCTTTTCATAAATGGCGAATGGGTGAAATCTTCGGGCAATAAATATTTTGATACCATCAACCCGGCGACTGAAGAAAAACTAAGTGAAGTAGCAGAAGCAAATGTTGCAGATGTTGACAAAGCAGTTTCAGCTGCAAGAAAAGCCTACGAGAAAGTTTGGAAGAAAATGCCGGCGAAAGAAAGAGCAAAATATATTTTCCGCATTGCAAGAATGGTACAGGAAAAAGCCAGGGAATTAGCGATCATTGAAACTTTGAATGGCGGTAAGGCAATCCGAGAGAGCCGCGACTTTGATGTTCCTACCGCAGCAAATCATTTCTTTTATTATGCAGGTTGGGCCGATAAATTAGAATACGCTTTTCCAAACCGTCAAGCTGAACCGTTAGGTGTTGCGGGACAGATCATCCCGTGGAATTTTCCCCTGCTAATGGCTGCATGGAAAATTGCACCGGCATTGGCAACAGGAAATACAGTTGTTTTAAAACCCGCTGAAACGACTTCATTAACGGCTTTAAAGTTGGCTGAGATCATTGAAGAAGCTGGCCTGCCACCAGGTGTCGTAAATATTGTAACAGGGGCTGGCGCAACTGGTGCAGCAATCGTTAACCATCCTGATATAAACAAAATTGCATTTACAGGATCAACAGATGTTGGAAAAATAATTCAAAAAGCAATTGCAGGTACAAATAAAAAAGCAACACTTGAATTAGGTGGTAAAGCCGCCAATATAATTTTTGAAGATGCGCCCATTGACCAGGCTGTCGAAGGTGTCATCAATGGAATTTATTTTAACCAGGGGCATGTTTGTTGTGCAGGTTCAAGATTATATGTGCAGGAATCTGTTGCAAAGGAAGTGATCAGAAAATTAAAAGACAGGATCGAATCGTTGATCGTGGGTGACCCAATGGACAAGAACACCGATATCGGTGCTATTAATTCAAGACAACAATTGGAGACAATTGATAAGTATATAAAGATTGGAATTGAAGAAGGCAGTGAAATGTATCAGAGCAGTTGTTCATTGCCTGGTAAAGGTTTTTGGTGCAGGCCAACTTTATTTACCAATGTTGCACAAAGCAATCGCATTGCACAGGAAGAGATCTTTGGACCAGTACTCTCTGTGCTTACGTTCCGAACAGATGATGAAGTGATCGAGAAAGCAAACAACTCTCCTTATGGTTTAAGCGCAGGTGTTTGGACTGATAAAGGTTCAAAGATCTTTAACATGACAAAGAGAATGAGAGCCGGTGTTATCTGGGCAAATACATTTAATAAATTCGATCCTTCTTCACCATTTGGTGGTTATAAGGAAAGTGGATATGGAAGAGAAGGTGGATTGCACGGTTTATTACCTTATTTAAATCTTATAAACTAACCTACTCGTGCCATGGTTTAAAACCGTGGTACGGGTATCGATAAACAAACAGATATGGGTAAAGCGTTAATTAAGAAATCTTCTTTGAGCATTAGTGAAAATGGTTTGGAGAAAAAAACTTCTTCAAAAAGATTAGAAGTTTTGAAGACTTATAAGATTTATATCGGTGGTCAGTTTCCCCGAACTGAATCAGGCCGCTATTATGTGCCTACAAATGCTGCCGGGGAAAAATTGGCTAATGTTTGCCTGAGTTCAAGAAAAGATTTTCGGGATTCAGTTGTTGCTGCAAGAAGTGCTTATGGTGGCTGGAGTACAAGAGCAGCATTCAACCGTGGACAAATTCTTTACCGGATGGCCGAAATGCTTGAAGGAAGAAAAGCTCAGTTTATAGATGAATTGATACAACAGGATTCATCAAAAGGAAAAGCCGAAAAAGAAATAAATCTTGCAATCGATCGCCTTATCTATTATGCTGGCTGGTGTGATAAATATCAGCAAGTTTTTAGCGCCGTAAATCCTGTTGCGAGTTCACATTTTAATTTTTCCGTTCCGGAACCCACCGGAGTTGTTTCGATAATAGCGCCGCAAACTGATTCATTATTGGGATTGGTTTCCGTAATTGCGCCGGTCATTGCTGGTGGCAATACTTGTATTGTGCTCGCATCAGAAACAAAACCACTTTGCTCGGTCACATTTGCTGAAGTATTGAATTCATCGGACCTGCCGGGTGGTGTTGTAAATATCTTAACGGGCAAAGTTTCCGAACTGGCCCCCTGGTTTGTTAATCACATGGACGTAAATGCAACCATTTTCTGTGAAAATGATTCTGAATTAAAGAAAATGATGCAGGAAAAAAGTGCATTGAACCTGAAACGGATTTTTTTCTACGATAAAGTAAAATGGAATACGGAGCAGGGACAGTCACCTTATCTTATTCTGGATACACAGGAAATAAAAACTACCTGGCACCCGGTTGAGAATATTGCCGGCTCAGGTGGTGGATATTAAAATTAACATTTGGCTGCATTTTTGCATAACGAATTTTATGAACAAGGTTTTTTTAGTGGTTGCAGTATTTTTTTCGCTTACTTCCTTTTCCCAGGATACCAGCTCTGTTATTATACATAAGGATTCCCGGATCGACTTGTTAATAAAGAAACAGATCCAGATAAATGAAGAAACCAGTCGTGAGGCACGACGTGTCGGCAGAGGATATCGCCTGCTGGTAATTAATACCAATAAACGCGATGAGGCAGTGGCCGCTAAAACTAAAGTATATACCTTCTTCCCCGAATTAAAATCATATCTCGTTTATCAATCTCCTTATTTCAAACTAAAAGTTGGGAACTTTAAGGATCGTAAAGAGGCAGAGGAATACCGCGAACGGTTACAACAATATTTTCCTAAAGGTGTTTTTATCATGAATGACACTATTGAAATAAGACTCGATAAAGACAAAGAATCAGAGACAGTTACACGCGGCTGATCACTTTTTATAAAGCTCCCTTTCAATCCCTATTTTTGCCGGATGATCGATAAAATTAAGGGCCTGGCAAAAGAATATTCATCCG
The DNA here is from genome assembly GCA_965652775.1 of uncultured bacterium. Classification (GTDB taxonomy): domain Bacteria; phylum Bacteroidota; class Bacteroidia; order Chitinophagales; family Chitinophagaceae; genus VBAS01. Next base: position 23,104 of record CBFGXP010000013.1, on the reverse strand, counting down.
AGTTTATAGCAATACGCCATCATCTTCATGCTAACCCTGAACTAAGCTACCAGGAATTTGAAACTTCAAAATTTATTCAGGATAAATTAAAAGAATTTGGAATTCCTTGTGAGGTAAAAGCCACAACAGGTGTCGTCGGTTTAATCAAGGGAAAAGATCCTGATAGCCGTGTGTTCGCTATTCGCGCAGACATCGATGCATTACCAATACTTGAAGCAAATGATGTTCCCTATAGATCAACTAAGAAAGGGATAATGCATGCATGCGGTCATGATGTTCATACAACTTGCCTGCTGGGTGCTGCAAAAATTTTGAATGAATTAAAAAAGGAATGGGAAGGAACGGTCAAATTGATCTTTCAGCCGGGAGAAGAAAAGAATCCCGGTGGCGCCAGCTATATGATAAAGGAGGGTGTGCTTGAAAATCCAAAACCTTCAGGGATCATTGCCATGCACGTACATACGGGTATGCCTGTTGGTAAAACCAGTTTCAGAAGTGGCAAGGTAATGGCCAGCGCTGATGAATTATATTTTACGATTAAAGGCCAAGGCGGTCATGCTGCTTCTCCGCATTTATGCGTTGATCCGATCCTTATTGCTTCGCATCTCATAATAAGTCTTCAACAGGTAGTGAGCAGAAATTCTAATCCGTTTAATCCTTCTGTTCTATCAATTACATCTTTCCAGGGGGGAGCCACAACTAATGTAATTCCAAATGAGGTAAAACTGATGGGCACTTTCCGTGCGATGGATGAAAAATGGCGGGCAGAAGCACATCACCTGATTGAAAAAATTTCAAAGGACCTTGTTCATAGCATGGGTGGTGAGATCGATCTTCATATTGATAAGGGTTATCCTGCGGTTATCAACAATGATGAATTAAATGAGGTTGTAAAAATTGCTGCTGGTAAATTTTTGGGGGCTGAAAATGTGGAAGAAACTGAATTAAGGATGGGCGCCGAAGATTTTGGTTATTATGCACAGCAAATACCTGCCTGCTTTTACCGCGTTGGTGTAATGAATAAAGAAAAAGGAATTACCGCTGGTGTACACACCCCTACTTTTAACATTGATGAAAATGCTATTGAAGTGGGAATAGGATTAATGGCCTGGCTCGGAACTTGTGTTAAAATATAATAACAAATGCAACGAAGGTAGTTTATGCTATGTCAGACCAGAAAATATGATCAAATGAAAACATTTTTAATTTTCTTATTAATAGCGACTCTTTCGCTTGGCAGTTCTTGTTCCAAATCCGGTCAAAAGCGATTAACAGAAGGCCCAATAGAATTAAAGCTTCATGAATCTGCTGAAGGAAGTATAAAAGGAGAAAGAGTGAAACTTATTTTTGACGCCGTTGTTTCTGATTCACGTTGCCCTGCGAATGCAATATGTATCTGGCAGGGTGCTGCTACGGCTTCATTTTCGTTTGTTAAAAATGGCAATGCCCATCGTTTTAATCTTTCGACCATAACAATGGAACCTAATTATACCAAAGACACGGTTATAGCTGGGTATAAAATAGAATTTATAAATCTCTTACCTTATCCCGGTACATTTACTCCGCCTGCACCCGAGAGTCAAATAAAAGCCGAATTGAAAATAACGAAACAATAATTCCACGCTCTTGTTTTCTGAATGCATAGCGGGCGGGTATAGCTACCTACTGTGAAACAATCTCAAATCAAAATATTTCTTCACATTTCATATCATATTGTTAAGCTCGATTATTTTGTACATTGCGGGTTCATTTATTGCTTGCCATACCGGTTTTTAATTGTGATGTTCACCTAACAGCCCAAATAAAATTCGGCAAATGAACGAGGCCCTTCGCTTCGCTCAGGGTAAACTTGCAAGAAAAGTTTAATAGTAGTAACTAAGTCTGTCAAAAAAAAGATGACAGGGCAAAGCCGGTAACATAAAATTAATTTATGCAACCTAACGAACTCCGTAAACAACAGGCTCTCGAATATCACGCCAAAGGAAGACCAGGAAAAATTGAAGTAGTTCCCACCAAAGAAGCGAAGACGCAAAGAGATCTGTCGCTGGCTTACAGCCCCGGTGTGGCCGAGCCTTGTAAAGAAATTGCGCTAAACAAAGAAGATGTTTATAAATACACCGCCAAGGGGAACCTCGTAGCCGTGATCAGCAATGGAACAGCAGTGCTTGGGCTTGGAGATATTGGACCCGAAGCAAGCAAACCAGTGATGGAAGGAAAAGGTGTATTGTTTAAAATTTTTGCCGACATCGATGTGTTCGATATTGAGATCAATGAAAAAGATCCTGATAAGTTCGTCGAAATAGTTAAGGCGCTTGAACCAACTTTTGGCGGTATCAACCTGGAAGACATTAAAGCTCCCGAATGTTTTTATATTGAAAAAAAGCTAAAGGAAATCATGCATATCCCTGTGATGCATGATGATCAGCATGGCACAGCAATCATTTCCGGCGCTGCGCTGCTGAATGCATTAGAAATTCAAAAGAAAAAAATTGAAAAAGCAAAGTTTGTAGTGAACGGCGCCGGTGCGGCTGCAATTTCATGCTGTCGTTTATATGAATCATTAGGTGCAAAGCATGAAAATTTTATCATGTTCGATCGCAAAGGCGTATTGCATAAAGGAAGACCGGATATTGATGAATTAAAATTCCAATACGCAAATGCAAAAGGGGAAATGACATTAGCAGAAGCCATGAAAGATGCTGATGTGTTTATCGGGCTGAGTGTTGGTAATTGTGTTACTATTGATATGGTTAAATCAATGGCAAAAAACCCGATCGTTTTTGCAATGGCTAATCCTGATCCGGAAATAAGCTGGGAAGATGCAACAAGTGCAAGAAAAGATGTGATCATGGCCACCGGCCGTAGTGATTATCCCAACCAGGTAAATAATGTTTTGGGGTTTCCTTATATTTTTCGTGGTGCACTGGATGTAAGGGCCGATCAAATTAATGAAGCGATGAAGCTGGCGGCTGTAAGAGCATTAGCTGAACTTGCCAAAACTCCTGTTCCTGATATTGTGAACATGGCTTATGCTGAAAAGAATATTGTCTTTGGTCCGGATTATATAATTCCGAAGCCAGTTGATCCGCGTTTGTTATCAACCGTGTCGCCGGCCGTTGCAAAAGCTGCAATTGAAAGTGGAATTGCCAAACAAAAAATAGAAGATTGGGAGGGCTATCAAAATGAGTTGAATCGCAGGCTGGGTCTGGATAACCAGGTGCTTCGTGTGATCGGGAATAAAGCGAGAAGAAATCCAAAACGAATAGTTTTTGCCGAAGCAGATAACTTAAAAATTCTGAAAGCTGCACAAATTGTATATGATGAAGGAATTGGTTATCCCATTTTGCTGGGCGATGAAAATAAAATAAAGTTGATAGCTGCTGAAGGAGGTGTGGATATTGAAGGCCTGCCAATACTCGATCCAAGAAGTGAAGCCACCGCAGAAAAAAGAAGTGAATATGGCGATATGTTCTTTCAAAAAAGAGGAAGGCGTGGCTTTAATGCTTATGAAGCAAAGAAGGTGATGCGGGATAGAAACTATTTTGGTTGCATGATGGTAGAATTCGGCGACGCCGATTGTATGATCTCTGGTTTAGCGAAAAACTATCCCGACACCATCAGGCCGGCGTTGCATACAATAGGAACAGAAGAAGGAGTAAAGAAAATTGCAGGTATGTACCTGATGCTTACTAAAAGGGGTCCATTATTTCTTGCTGATACAACGGTGAACTTCAATCCAACAGCGGAGGAACTTTCGGAGATAACATTGATGGTGGCAAAAGAAGTAAGACAGTTTAATATTACTCCAAGGATTGCGATGCTAAGCTATTCAAACTTTGGCAGCAGTAATTCACCGGAAGCCAAACTGGTGTCAGATGCAAGAAAGCTGGTAAAACAAAAAATGCCATCCTTACTTGTGGATGGAGAAATGCAGGCAAGCGTGGCATTTAATAACGAATTGATGAAAGAGAATTATCCTTTCTGTGAGCTTGTTGATAAGAACGTAAACACACTTATTTTCCCCAATCTTGCCTCAGGAAATATTGCTTATAACCTTTTAAAAGAATTGGGTACCGCAGATGCTATTGGCCCGATTTTACTGGGATTAAAAAAACCAGTTCATATTTTACAACTGGGCAGTTCTGTAAGAAGTATTCTCAATATGGCATTGATCGCTGTAGTTGATGCACAAAAAAATAAGGTGCCCACTGAAGAGATAGTACAAAAATCGAGTTGGTGGAAGAGATTTAGGAAAGAGAAAAGTACTGACATCTAAATTAATGAACGCCTTAGTTATCACTTTGTCTCTTTCGCTTGCTTAGAGTATATTGCACCTATGACAATTTTCAGCGACATTGGACGGTACTTGTTGATGTTGAAGGGCATGATCTCCCGCCCGGAAAATGCAAAAATGTACTGGAAAGAATTCATTCATCAATGTTCTGAAATCGGGATTGGCTCCCTCGCAATTGTTGCAATCATTTCGGTTTTTATGGGAGCGGTTTCTACTGTTCAAACAGCCTATCAACTTGTCAGCCCGCTTATTCCTTTATCGGTAATTGCACAGGTAGTAAGAGATACTGTTATTCTTGAGTTTGCCCCAACATTAGTATGTATCGTATTAGCCGGAGTTGTTGGTAGTAAAATTGCCAGTGAGCTGGGTAATATGAGAGTCAGTGAGCAAATTGATGCATTGGAGATAATGGGGATTAATACAAAAACATACCTGATACTTCCAAAAATTGTTGCGGCGCTTGTGGTAATACCTATGCTCGTTGTAATAGCAGGTGCACTTGGTATTTGGGGCGGCAGGTTAGCCGGCTCGATGACCGGCATCCTTTCTACCAGTACCTTCGACCAGGGACTATTGGAAGCTTTCTCACCATTCAATGTAATATTTGCATTATACAAAGCCTACACCTTTGCCTTTATTATTTCAAGTATTTCGGCCTATTTTGGTTATCATGTAAAAGGAGGAGCACTGGAAATTGGCAGGGCAAGTACAAAAGCTGTGGTTATAAGTTGTATCATGATCTTATTTGCTGATTATATACTCGCAGCACTATTGTTATAAAATGATCGAAGTAAAGAATATAAAGAAAACGTTTGGTGATAAGGTTGTTATTGAAGATGTAAGCGCTGTGATGAAGGCAGGTCAGTGTAATCTTATCATTGGCACCAGCGGAAGCGGTAAAACCGTTCTCATGAAATGTATGGTGGGATTATTTGAACCTGATGAGGGTGAAATTTTGTACAGCGGTGAAAGTTTTACGAATATGAACCGCAATGAAAAAACAGAAATTCGTAAACAAATTGGAATGCTTTTCCAGGGGTCGGCGTTATTTGACAGTTTAACCGTGCAGGAAAATGTAATGTTTCCCTTGAACATGTTTACCACCTGGCCGACGAAGAAAAAACTGGAAAGAGTAAATGAAGTGCTCGACCGGGTAAATTTAAAAGATACCAATAAAAAATTTCCCGCCGAGTTAAGCGGTGGTATGAAAAAAAGGGTGGGCATTGCCCGTGCGATTGTTTTAAATCCAAGGTATCTTTTTTGTGATGAACCAAATTCAGGCCTTGATCCTCAAACTTCTTTAGTTATTGACAGACTGATCAAAGAGATAACGCTTGAATTTAACATCACCACTGTTGTAAACACACATGACATGAACAGCGTAATGGAGGTCGGCAATTATATCTTGTATATGTACCAGGGAAAAAAAGAATGGGAAGGCAGCAACAAACAAATAATCTTTAGCAAAAATCAGCGTTTGAATGAGTTTATTTTTGCATCTGAATTCTTAAAGGATGCAAAGGAAATGCGTATGTTGGAAGAAACTGGTAAAATGCCAAACGACAGGAATATTGATGATATGATAAAATAATGTGGTGATTTGCTAATAAGCTAATTTGCCAATATGCTAATGAGAAAAATCGCCTTAGTTACTATCCTGCTAACTTTTATCTCTTCTTTATCTGCACATGAGTTCTGGCTGAATCCGGAGAAATTTCGTTATAAAAGGGCGGAGAAGATAAATATCAATTTTTTTGTTGGGGAGAATTTTGAAGGCGAGAGCTGGCAAGGAAATAATGAAAGGATAAAGTCATTAAAACTTTATTACGGAGGAGTAAGTGATGATCTTTCCCCGGTTGTAACCGATGCCACTGGGGATTCGATAGAATATTTCATGATAGACGAAGGCACAAATCTTATTGCTTATAATGGCAATAATGCATTTATAGAAATGGAGCCGCTACAATTTGAAGAATATCTTAAAGAAGATGGACTAACAAATGCCCGGGATTACCGGAAACAATACAATGAAACCGGTTGTACTGGCCGTGAGTTTTATCAACGTTGCGCAAAAACGCTTTTGCAGGTTGGTGAAGTAAAAGATAACACTTATGCAATTACCACTTCCCTGATCATTGACATTATACCCTCCTCTAATCCGTACCAGCTAAAAAATAAAGAACTAATACGTGCAAAGGTTTTTTACAAAAGATCTCCACTTACGAATGCATTGGTAAAGGTGTGGCACAGGGTTAAAAATAAAACCCAAAAAAAAGAATTGCGTACAGATAAGAATGGTGAGATCTTTTTTCCGGTTACCACCAGGGGTAAGTGGATGATAAGTACAGTAAAAATGGAAAGACTTAATGATAACCCTATTGCCGAATGGCAAAGCTATTGGGGATCGCTGACCTGGGGTTATGAGTGAATGATGGTTTATTGTTAAGCTTTGAACTGAAAGATAACAGGACCCTTCGATAGCTCAGGATAAACTCGCAACCAAAGCATAACAGCAGTCATTCTTCCGGGTCACAAAAAATCCATCCCCGGTCACTATTCGCTATTACCCATTCACTATCTTCGCTCAACTCTTAAAGTGATATATGAGCATTCTGGTTAATAAAAATTCTAAAGTTTTAGTACAGGGATTTACCGGCAGCGAAGGCACTTTTCATGCTACGCAAATGATCGAATACGGTACCAAGCTGGTGGGTGGAGTAACACCCGGCAAAGGCGGGCAAAAACATTTGGATAAGCCTGTTTTCAATACGGTTGCTGACTGCGTAAAAAACACCGGTGCAGAGGTAAGTATCATTTTCGTACCTCCTGCATTTGCAGCTGATGCAATAATGGAAGCTGCCGAAGCTGGTGTTCGTCTTGTTGTTTGCATTACAGAAGGAATACCTGTGCAGGATATGGTGAAAGTGAAAAATTTTTTAACTGCATCCAATACAAGGTTGGTAGGACCAAATTGTCCGGGGGTAATTACTGCAGACGAATGTAAAGTCGGCATTATGCCCGGGTTTGTTTTTAAGAAAGGGAGAATTGGCATTGTATCAAAGTCAGGAACGCTTACTTACGAAGCTGCCGACCAGGTAGCAAAAGCCGGCCTTGGTATTTCAACAGCTGTAGGTATTGGAGGTGACCCGATCATTGGAACTACAACAAAAGAAGCTGTTGAACTTTTTATGAATGATAGCGAGACTGATGCAATCGTAATGATAGGTGAAATTGGAGGTGGAATGGAAGCCGAAGCTGCTCGTTGGATAAAAGAATCCGGAAATAAGAAACCTGTTGTTGGTTTTATTGCCGGCCAAACCGCTCCTCCCGGTCGCCGTATGGGACATGCCGGCGCCATAGTTGGCGGTGCCGATGATACCGCTGCTGCTAAAATGCGCATCATGACAGAATGTGGTATTCATGTAGTGCAAAGTCCAGCTGACATTGGAAAACGAATGAAAGAGATTGTAAAATAATAAAGCCCCGTATTTACGGGGCTCTCTTTTTACAAAATTCAATTAATAACCACGGTTCCTGCCATAATCTCTGTCGTTACGATCCCAATCCCTGTCATTGTCCCAACCCCTGTCACGATCTCTTCCATTATTGTAACTTCTTCTTTCATCAATGTCTACGTAACCGGAATAATTAACGGTGATACGCAGATCATTGTTTCTTACAAAGAAGTTCTTTGCTGAAACGAGACGCATTCTTCCGAAAAAGCCACGGCTTCTTTCATAAACTTTGATCGTATGCATGCCCGGACGCATTCTGTCAAGGCGGATGGTGTTGTCATTACGATAAGTTCTGCCATCAATAACTACTTCAAAATTCCTGTTTGCTTTAATTGTTACTGATGGGGGCCTGTCGGCTGCCATAGTTGTTAAAGTGAGCAGTAAACCTGCTACAAAAGTTAAAACTGTTTTCATGTTTATACTTTTTAATGTTTACGGCTGAAGTTTACCGGGTATACTTCAACCAAATTCATGTTATTCCCGGGTACAATCTTCATTTTATTTATAAATATTGTTACTCGTCTTTGTTATCCTTACCTTTTTTAGCTCCGTTTCTGAGCCAATGATCTCCATCCCATCCCTTTCCTTGCTTACCAATGGTGATGTAACCAGAAAAATTAACATCGATATCAAGGTCCTTGTTTCCAATTTCAAACTGTTTCGATGAAACAAGCTTGTACTTGCTGCCAAATAATCCTTTCTTCTTTTTAAACACATCTATATAATGTGTACCTTTTTTTAATCCTGTCAAAGAGATCTTTTTCTCATTTTTAAATTGCTTTCCATCTACAATTATCAGGTATTCGCCGGTTGAGGTAACTGTTAGTGATGGATTCTTTTCGCCCGCTAAAGCAACCGATGAAATAAAACTGAATGCAATAAGGGTCAAAATTGTTTTCATAAAGTATAATTTAGGTTTATAATTAAGAGCACTGCTGCGTTCAAAAGAGCAATGTATTCTTTACTATTTCTCATCATATTCACGGATATATTCGCTCAGCTTCTCCTTATTATTGTTGAATGTAAAAGCATCATTTATTATAAAATAATTTCCTTTGTCAACTGTTCTACCATACGCATATTTAGCCAGATCCAACCTATTGTTTTCAAACGTAAACAACAACAGCATAGCTTTTACCTGTTGGCTGGTGAAATAATTTGCATCAATGATCTGTTTTGCGGTTGTCAATCTTGTATTTTCAAACCATTCCTTACGCAACGTTTCTTTTACCTGGCTAAAATCACGATCATTCATTGAGCGGCCATAGTCATCATCATAATCAGAATCACGGTTGCCCCTGTCGTTACGGTCTTCCTTGTCATTAAGATCATCATTTTCCCAATCCTCATTGTCGCGGCCCCTGTCATTGTCGTTCTCCTCCCACTCGTCATCACGGTCACCATCCTGGTCATAATATTTGTCATCCTCATCGGTATACCAATCCTCGTTGCGATCAATTCTGCGTTCATCGATCAATACTTTTCCGAAACGGTTGAGAAGGATGTCAAAGTGATAACCATCTCTCAATGTTAATTTGATGCTATAGATCACTTCCTCTCTCCTGCTTCCAATTGCTGAACTCCATCCGTTCCTTCTTTTCAATTCACGTAATACTCTTACGTTGTGAGTACCCGGGCGAATGTTACTGATCGAAACTGTATTTCCATCGAGATTGTATCGGCGGCCATCTACTTCAACGAACATTTTATTATTACTTACACTGGTGACGGTAAGGCGGGTACCGTCGTAAGCAATTGAAGCGATTGAAAAAATGGTGCTAAGTAAAAGGGTAAAAATTGTCTTCATATATTTTTTGTTAAGGTGAACAATTCTGCTGTTGGAGTGAAATATTCCAATGTCGTGCCATCGCTGCGTAATAAAACGTTAAAGACAAACGATGATTTTTGGGTTTCAGGTTTCTAAGTTTAGTAATATTTTACTTTAGGATTTAAGTTTTGAAAATTTTATATAATGGAAACTCTCTTATGAAATCCATAACTTCAGTGCATCTCATAAGTATGATATCATTACCTTGTAAAAAATTTAACGGCATGTTAATGCAACCATTGAAAACTTTATTGTCGCTGGCAATTTTTCTTTTTGTTTTTATTGGCAGCGGCAAGTCACAAGCTCCTGTGAAAACTTATGAAAAAGAATGGAAGAAGGTCCAGGACTTTGCGAAAAAAAATCTTCCGAAGTCAGCTTTCCTTGAAGTAAAAAAGATATATGACCTGGCAAAAAAAGAAAACCAGGATGCACAGAGCATTAAGGCGCTGATCTATATGACCGGTCTTCAATCTGAAAACCGGGAGAATAATGAATTGCTTTCAATCAGGGAAATCGAATCCGAAATAATAACGAGCAAACAACCCGTTACTTCTATTTTGAAGAACATCCTGGCTGAACTCTATTGGAATTATTTTCAGCAACACCGCTACCAATTATATAACAGGACGAAAACTTATAACTACCAGAAATATGACATCACGTCCTGGGACGCGGAAGACTTCCATAAAAAGATAAGTGAACTGTTCCTGCAATCAATCCAAAGTGAAAAGATACTACAGCAAACGAGGCTGGAACCCTTTGATGCAATTATCGTAAAAGGAAATACACGAACCCTCCGACCAACTTTATATGATCTTTTGGCGCACAGGGCCCTTGGTTATTTTAGCAGTGATGAAAGGGATATTAAAAAACCTGCTTATGCCTTTGAAATTGACCAGGCTTCGGCTTTCGACCCTGCATCAGATTTTATTAACCGGAAATTTACAACCAATGATTCATTATCTCTTAAACATAAGGCGTTACTAACTTATCAGAAGTTAATAGCTTTTCATATAAATGATACCAAACCTGATGCCCTGATAGACGCGGATCTTGAAAGAATTGAATTTGTAAATATTAATTCGGTACATCCGGACAAAGACAGCCTTTACTTTACGGCCATCAATCATCTTGCAAACCAATACGAGAATTATCCCGGGGCAGCACAAGCCTGGTATCTTTTAGCAGCTTATCACGATAACAAGGCAAACGGGTATAAGCCCTATGGCGACAGTACTGAGCGGTTTTCACGTATTAAAGCAAAAGAGATCTGTGAAAAGGTTTTGAAACAAAAAGAACAAAACGAAGGATGGGTGAATTGCTACAACCTGCTTAACAGGATCATTCATCCATCATTCATGTTTACCATTGAAAAAGTGAATGTCCCTACCCAGCCATTCAGATCACTGATCAGTTATACTAACATCTCCACTATTTATTTTCGGCTTATAAAAGTTGATGAAAAATTGAAAAAGGAGCTGGAAAATAAACCTGACGATGAATATTGGAAGCTGTTGTTACAATCCCCTTCTATCCGGAGTTGGGATCAATCACTTCCCGATACAAAAGATCTGCAACAACATAATGTTGAAGTAAAGATAGATGGCTTGCCGGTTGGCGAATATTATTTACTTGCCGGTAACGAAAAAACACTTGACCTTAAGAAAACCATTCTGGGTAACAGGAAATTCTATGTATCCGGCATTAGCTATATACAGGATCAGCAAGATTATTTTATCCTGAACCGCGATAATGGACGACCGCTTGCAAATGCCGCCATACAGGTTTGGGAAAATCGTTATGATTATAAAACATATAAATATGTATATGAACTTAACGGGCAATATAAAGCCGATGCAAATGGCTTTTTCCGCATAACTAAAAAGACAAACGACAATAACAACAGGAATTTCTCCTACCAGCTTGATATAACCCATGACAACGACAGGCTTTTTATCAATGAAGCCTCATATGCTTACTATTACCGTGATCCTGAAAACGAAAAACAACCTGATAAGACATTGGTTTATCTCTTTACAGATAGAAGCATTTACAGACCCGGTCAAACCGTTTATTATAAAGGGCTGGCGGTAATTTCAAATTCAATAGAAAAAAAAGGCATGGTCAATAATCAATATGGTACCACCCTTTACTTACGAAATGCAAACAATGAGAATATTGATTCTATCATAGTAAAAGCAAATGAATTTGGTTCGTTCTCAGGGAAATTCCAATTACCCTCAGGGGGGCTGAATGGTTATTTTGGTCTGCATACAAAAGATAAAATTGGAGGAACAAGTTTTCGCATGGAAGAATACAAACGTCCAAAATTTTATGTAGAGTATGAAAAAATAAAAGACGCTTATAAAGTAAATGATAAAATAAATGTGACAGGAATTGCTAAAGCTTATGCAGGAAATAACATCGATGGTGCTCTTGTTAAATACCGTGTCGTTCGTGAAGCGAGATTTCCTTACCCATGGTTGTTTCGTCGCTGGTGGCAGCCCATTGGCGAAAACATGGAAATCGCCCATGGCGAATTAAGAACTGATAAAGATGGAAAATTTGCAATTCAATTCACAGCAATTCCTGACCTCAAGATCAATAAAAAATTTGAACCCATATTTGACTACAAGGTGTATGCTGATGTTACAGATATAAATGGAGAAACACGCAGTGGTGAAATTAAAATCTCTGCAGGTTATAAATCGATCATCCTAAAAACGGATATTCCTGAATCATCGCCAGTGGATAGTTTTAGATCATTAACTATCCGCACCGAAAATATGAACGGGCAATTTCAACCGGTGATCGCAAAGGTTTCCATTAAAAAATTAAAGGAAGAAAAAAGACTTATCCGCAAAAGATATTGGGAAAGACCTGACCAGTTTGTAATAAGCAAAGGAGATTACATTAAGAATTTTCCATACGATGAATATGACAACGAAACCGATCCCGGGAGCTGGGAAAAAGCTGAACAAGCTTATCTCAGATCAGATTCGATAAAAGAACATTCAACCTTCAATCTTCAGCCCACAACTTTTCAGCCCGGTTTTTATGAAATTGAGATCACTACAAAAGATGAAAGGAATAATGAGGTAAAAGTTGTTCAATACGTAGAACTATTTGATGAAAAAGCAAAACAACTGGGTCATCCAAGATATTTATGGGCAAAACGACCAGTTAAGCCTGCAGAGCCAGGGGAAAAAACAACAATAACACTTGGAAGCGCTGCTGATAACTTATTTATAATTCACCAGGTGGACAAATCAATGGCCAATATCAATGATAAATCTGGCGATTTTATTTACACTAGTATAAACAACGAAAAGCGAAATTTTGATTTTCAAATTACTGAAGCTGACAGGGGTGGCTTTGGTGTAAACTGGATGTTTGTAAAACATAATCGTTTTTATACAGTCAATGAAATAATAGGCGTACCATGGACCAACAAGGATCTGAATATAGAATATGCAACGTTCCGCGACAAAACATTGCCCGGGAGTGAAGAAAAATGGAAAATAAAAATTACCGGCTATAAAAAAGATAAAGCTGCGGCAGAAATGCTTGCAAGCATGTACGATGCTTCATTGGACCAGTTCTACCCTCATCAATGGTCACGGCCTTCTGTATGGCCTAATTATATGAATACTAAACAATGGAATGGTAACCTGGATTTTAATGCTGTTCAATCAGCCAGTCACGATAATACATGGAAGGAAGGGAAAAGTTTTATAAAAGACTATGATGATCTTATATCAGTTTTTGTTTTCTCTCCTTATTATAAAAACCGCTCCGAGCCGCTTTGGTGGGCAAATCCATTAAATTATTCATACAGTGAATTGAGGAATCCAAGATTGATGCGATTGCCTAAACCGGTTTTAAATGAAGTTATGGTGGGCGAAGCATCGGCAAAGCAGTCTGCTGCACCACCAGGCATAAGAAAAGAGCTTAGACAAGAGGGCACTGATGCTGATGGGGTTCGGGATCAGTTTGAAAAGGAACCAGTACAAAAACCTGCAGAGCAGATTCAAATTCGTAAAAATTTTAACGAGACGGCATTCTTCTTCCCGGATCTGAGAACAAATGAAAACGGTGATATTGAATTTTCATTTAGCATACCCGAAGCATTAACGAGATGGAAGTTCCAGGCATTGTCACATACAAAAGAGCTCGCATTCGGTTATAGCACGAAAGACATAGTTACTCAAAAACAATTAATGGTACAGCCTAACCCCCCACGGTTTTTAAGAGAAGGTGATAAAATAGAATTAAGTACCAAGATCGTTAACCTGACAGACAAGGAATTTACCGGTCAGGCCGAATTACAATTGTTTGATGCAGCAACAAATGAATCAGTAAGTGGTTGGTTCAATAATATATATCCAAACCAATACTTCACTGTTGCGGCTGGACAAAGTGAAGCAGTAACATTTCCATTACAAGTGCCTTATTTATTTGACAGGGCATTAGTATGGCGGATCGTAGCAAGAGCCGGCGCTATAAGTGATGGAGAAGAAGCAGCAATGCCTGTACTTACGAATCGCATGCTGGTAACAGAAACTCTTCCGCTAAACATGCGGGGAGCTGCAACTAAGAATTTCAAATTTGATAAGTTGATCAATGCAAAAAATTCTGAAACACTACAACATCAATCCCTGACAATTGAATATACCAGTAATCCGGTATGGTATGCCGTACAGGCTCTACCCTATCTAATGGACTATCCTTATGAATGTGCTGAACAAACATGGAATCGATATTATGCAAATGCACTGGCTTCAAAGATCGCAAACAGTTCTCCGCGAATCAAACAAATATTTGATAGCTGGAATACAAAAGATACTGCGGCTTTCTTGAGCAATTTGGAAAAGAACCAGGAGCTTAAAGCTGTTTTACTGGAAGAAACGCCATGGGTATTACAGGCAAAAACTGAAGAACAGCAAAAAAGGAATATTGCATTGTTGTTCGATATGTTAAGAATGACCGGCGAGATGAACAGCTCTTATGAAAAATTAAAACAAATGCAAAGCTCAAATGGAGGATTTGTATGGTTTAAAGGCGGGCCCGATAATCGATATATCACGCAATATATTGTTACCGGTATTGGTCACTTAAAAAAATTGGGCGTTGATATTAAAAGGCTTGATCCAATCCTTAAACTGGCAATTCCTTATCTCGATCTGCAGATCAAAAAACAGTACGATGAATTGAAGAAAAACAAAACTGATCTTACCAAATATACTCCCGGATATTATGAAATTCAGTACCTGTATATGCGTAGCTTTTTCCCTGAGCAAAAAATTCCTGGTGAATCACAAACAGCCTACGCTTTTTTCCGTACCCGCGCACAGCAAACATGGACCAAACAAAGCAAATACATGCAGGGTATGATCGGGCTGGCATTATTCAGAACGGCTGATACAAAAACACCGGCCGCTATTTTAAGATCATTAAAAGAAACAAGCATCACCAACGAAGAGCTGGGAATGTACTGGAAAGAAAATGCTGGCGGTTGGTTTTGGTACCAGGCCCCAATAGAAACGCAGGCACTATTAATAGAAGCTTTTAGTGAAATAGGTAAGGATACAAAAACAGTTGATGATCTTAAAACCTGGTTGCTAAAAAATAAGCAAACGAACAATTGGAGAACAACGAAGGCAACAGCAGAAGCATGCTATGCTTTATTGTTACAGGGCACGGATCTTTTAAGTAACGAACCTGGTGTTGAGATCAGGTTAGGAAATACTACGATCAGCCCGACTGATAATAAAAAAGAAGAAGGAACGGGCTATTTCAAAAAGACTATTAATGGGCCATTGGTAACTCCTGAAATGGGGACTATCAATGTATCGGTTAAACAAGCGAACAATCAAACAAGTTCTTCAAGTTCATGGGGTGCCGTTTACTGGCAGTATTTTGAAGATCTTGATAAAATAATCCCGCCAACTGGCGGGACATCAACTCCGCTAAAACTTGATAAAAAACTTTTTGTTGAGAAAAATACTGATCGTGGACCCGTGCTTACACCAGTTAATGAAGGTGATGCAGTAAAAGTTGGCGATAAGATAAAAGTAAGAGTGGAGTTAAGAGTTGATCGTGATATGGAATACGTGCACATGAAAGATATGAGAGCTTCTGGCTTAGAACCAGTGAATGTATTAAGCGGCTATAAATGGCAGGGAGGCCTGGGCTATTATGAAACTACCAAAGACGCAAGCACCAATTTCTTTTTCGATTATCTTAAAAAAGGAACTTATGTATTTGAATATGCATTATTCGTAACGCATACTGGTAATTTCAGCAATGGAGTTACAACCATTCAATGTATGTATGCGCCGGAGTTCAGTAGCCATTCTGAAGGCATCAGGCTGAATGTGGAATAAGAAAATGTTCAATGCTCCCTGTTAGTTGAGCATTGAACATTTATATTTGATCTATGCAGGTAGAATATCTCATCATTGGTCAGGGGATAAGTGGCACATGGCTCAGCTATTATTTACAAAAAGCGAACAAGTCATTTCTTGTAATTGACAACAACCAACTAAATGCTGCTTCACGGATTGCGGCAGGCATCATCAATCCGGTAACAGGTCGACGGATCGTAAAAACCTGGATGATCGATGAGTTACTTTCATTTCTTATTCCTGCTTACCAGGAATTGGGAAATGAACTCGGCATTAACGCAATTGAACAAAAATCACTGATCGACTTCCACCCTACTCCGCAAATGAAGCTTGCGTTTGACGAAAGATCAAAAGAAAATGCGGAGTTTCTATTTCAACCAAACGATCAGCAACAATACATAAATACGTTCAATTATGACTTTGGGTTTGGCGAGGTAGATCCCTGCTATGTTGTGAACCTAAAAGAAATAATGCCGGGATGGAGAAAAAAATTAATAGCCATAGGTCAATTATTAGAAGAGGATTTTGAAATAGATGAATTACAACAAACCGAAAAAGAGATCAATTATAAAAATATCAAGGGAGAAAAAATAATTTTTTGTGATGGCATTAATGCTGCTCAAAACCCTTTTTTCAAAACCCTTCCGTTCGCATTAAATAAAGGGGAAGCAATACTTATCGAATCAGCAGGCATTCCATCAACACATATTTTTAAAAAAGGAATGATGTTTACATCCATTGAAAAAGATATTTACTGGATCGGTTCAAACTATTTATGGGAATTTCCCGATGACCAACCTACCGAACAATTCAGGAAGCAATCGGAATTACTTTTAAAAAACTGGCTGAAAGTACCATTTAAGATCGTCGACCATCTTGCCTCTATCCGTCCTGCAAATATTGAGCGCCGACCCTTTGTAGGTTTTCATCCTGTTAATAAGAATCTGGGTATATTAAATGGTATGGGAACAAAAGGTTGTTCGTTGGCGCCTTTCTTCGCAAAACAGCTGACAGAGCATCTTATTTCAGAAAAAGAGATCATACCCGAAGCTGATATCAAAAGGTTTTCCAGGATCCTCAGTCGTTAACTACCTCCCAGGGATTTAACCGCAATGATTATTTTTGACACAACTGAAAAAACTAATCAGATGACTGCAAATAGAGAAAACACGTATAGCATACCAGCCCGTTATCGTCGTTTAGAAAATTTACATATTGTTTTTTGGCTTTTCAAGGATATAAGCTGGTGCATGCTTTGGAAAGAACTTGGTATTATTATGGTCGTACCAACGCTGGCCGTCGCTCTATACATTGCCTATCGTACACGAAGTTTAAAATCTGAATTGGCGCATAATCTTGCCGTTGCCTTCTGGATCAGTGCTAACAGCTATTGGATGATCAGTGAGTTTTTCGGATTCGATGAAGCTAGAGTTTTTGGACCATACGAAGGAAAATATATCGCTATGATACCATTTGTAATAGGCGTGCTGATTCTTGGCTGGTATTATCTTATTGAGCGGCCAAAAGAGGTTAAGAACAAGCAGGCAGTAACAATGTGATGAATTATTTGGCTGTCGTTTTATAGCTGTACCGCTGGTTGATCATTTTATTCTGGGTCGATTTGTTGATGACTTGCCTTAAAAGCATATATGCAAAGAACATCAGCAAAAAAGGCAAAAATCTGAAAGACCATAACCCAGGATTTTCACAGAATCAGGAACCACTTCGACGATTTTGTACATAAAAAATGGATTTAAGAAATTGCAAAGGCAATTGCTCAAATCCGGCGACAAAAAAACATAATCTTTTGGTAGTATTTAAGAAGGCATTAAAGCAAGCGCGGCTTTCTTTTTCTTGTCAGAAAAATACTTTTTGCACAAATAAATAAGGGTCAACGTTATCATAGTTCGGGTTTTAAGATCTTATTAGTGGTTTCAGGATCCTGGTTCAGCACACGACAAAGCGCATCATATAACTGCGGCATGTTCTCCTTGAGAGTGGCCGGGTTTTCGAAAAAAGCTTCCACACTTACTGCCCAGAACTCATGGATATTGGTCAATGCATAATTGCGTAAATAACTTTTACGTCTTGTAATTACATCAGCCAGAATGGGCCCTGTAGTCGTAGAGAACTTTTCATAATTAGCCCTGAAGTTTTTATCAACTCCATACTTGGCAAAGTAATTATTGAATAGGAGTGCATGGCTCATTTCATGCACAGCAACATTTATATTATCTGTATTGTCTGAATAGCCAAATAAAAAATGTTTCCATGAGAGATAAATACCTTCCGGCGCCACATGTCCAATATATAACTCCTCATCATTATCCATCCGGTATGCATCTGCCAGTATATAAATGTTTTTGAAATGCTGCATCATGTAACTCTTTAACCCGAATGTTACCTGCACAGCAGAAGATGCTGTTAAAACAGGGATCTCATCTTTTGGTTCAAGACCGATATAATGAAATTGCTTTTGGCTAATATAATGGTGAACCCTGTTTATAAATTTATGCTTCAGTTCAGTGGGAAGGTCATTGAAGTACTGAATCCGGCTGCTTATGATATAAGAATATTTATTGAAGATCTCATCGTTCACAGATTCCTCTGTAACAGGCTGAACTTGTGCTTCCAGTTTTTGCGGAGCAAAAAAATGATTTAATTTTCTTAAAAATGACAGCATGTGTTAGGGTTCGGAACTTTAAAAATATATAATCGCTTTTCAAATTGCAAGCTTTACGATGTTTTTGGGTAGAATTACTAATGAACTAAAAACGAAAAGACGATTGGGAAAATTACGTCTGGCAAAAATTTATTTTATTCAACTACCACAAGCTCATCCAGGTGCAAAGGATCCTGGTTAAGCGTTTCGCATAGAATAGCATATAATTGAGGCAAATTATCTTTTAGTCCCTGTGGGTTTTCGAAGAAATATTCAACGCTTACAGCCCAAAATTCATGGAAATTGGTAAAAGCATAACCCCGCAGGTAGCTTCTTCTTTCGACAATCGCCTGCGTCATCAACGGGCCGAACATGGAAGGTAGTTTGTCAAAATCCTGCCTGAAATCCCAATCAATACCCGATTGCTGGATAAAATTCTCGTGGTGCAGCGCATGGGCCATTTCATGCAAAGCCACGTTCATGCAATCCCTGCAATCAGAAAAACCATGAACAAAGTGTTTCCATGAAATATAAATACCAGTTGGAGAAACATGACCAATAAACATCTCTTTTGCATTCAAGGCCCGGTAGGAGTCTGCCAATATATAGATCGATTTAAAAAAAGAAAGACGATAATTTTTTAAACCAAACGAAACCTGCACCGCAGCCGCACTTACCAGTATTGCTATTTCTTCTGCGGGCGCCAATCCGTGAAAATGAAATGATTTTATTTTTCTGAAATTATAAACCCTTTTTAAAAATCGTTGTTTGTTTGCGTCATTCAACTTTCCAAAATAGGGCATCCCTCCGGAGATGATGGCTTCATAATCATTTGTTGCTTCCGGAGGTACCTGCAATTCATGCGCAGATAAGGCTTTATTATTTTCCTTATCGCCAACTATATTTTTAAGAAACTTTTGAAAAAAATTAGACATGTGGTTCCCAAATATACTCAACTGTCAAACCTTTAAGGCATTGAATAGTCCTTATCTTTGCCGCCGTTGAATTTTTTGGGCCCGGCTTAAGCAACACTATTATGCTTTTGTTGCGTCGCACTCTTCAACGTTCGGTATTTCTACGCAGCAAATCCGAAATCTGAAATCTAAAATCTAAAATCGATGTTTCGTACGCATACCTGTGGCGAATTGAGAATGAACAATGCCAATGCAGAAGTTACACTTGCTGGTTGGGTGCAAACTGTAAGAAAATTTGGCGCAATCACTTTTGTTGACCTGCGTGACCGCTATGGGATCACACAATTATTATTTGGTGAAGAACTGAACGCGCAGTTAACTGAAAATCCATTAGGTCGGGAGTTCGTGATTCAGGCCACCGGTATCGTTAATGAAAGAAGCAATAAGAATCCAAATATTCCAACAGGGGATATTGAAATTATCGTTAAGTCATTTAAAATATTAAACAGATCGGATGTTCCGCCATTCACTATCCAGGATGATACAGATGGTGGTGATGACATTCGGATGAAATACAGGTTTCTTGATCTGCGCAGAAACGCAGTAAAGAAAAATCTTGAGCTTCGTTATGCTGTCAACCGTGCAACAAGAAATTATCTTCACCGGCATGGTTTCATGGATATTGAAACACCGTTTCTTATTAAATCAACTCCGGAAGGAGCAAGAGATTTTATTGTCCCCTCAAGAATGAATGCAGGGCAATTCTATGCACTCCCGCAGTCTCCTCAAACATTTAAGCAATTACTAATGGTAAGTGGTTACGACCGCTATTACCAGATCGTAAAATGTTTTCGTGATGAGGACCTTCGTGCAGACCGTCAGCCTGAGTTTACACAGATCGATTGTGAAATGGCATTCGTCGAGCAGGAAGATATTTTGAATATGTTTGAAGGAATGGTAAAACATATTTTCAAAGAAGTAAAAAACATCGACTATGCGGAGAAAGTAGAACGGATGACCTGGGAAGATGCCATGTGGAACTATGGTAATGATAAACCGGATATCCGTTTCGCAATGCAATTGCTTAACCTTAAAAAACCATCATCAGTTTATACAACTAAAAAAGATTCCTCAGGGTTGATCTCAGGTGCCGGTTTTGGAGTATTTGATAATGCTGAAACCGTAGTTGCAATTTCAGTTCCCGGGTGCAGTGAATACAGTCGCAAGCAAACCGATGAATTAACAGAATGGGTAAAAAGACCACAAATCGGTATGGGCGGACTTGGTTTCATTAAATGCAACAACGATGGCACATTCAAAAGCAGCATGGATAAATTTTTCAATCAAGAAAAATTGAAAGCAATTGCCGGTGCAAGTAACGCAGGCGCAGGCGACCTTGTGCTAATACTTGCCGGCGCTGAAGAAAGAACAAGAAAAGCAATTAGTGAACTTAGACTCGAAATGGCCGAACGGCTTGGCCTCAGAAAAAAGGATGAATTCAAACTGGTTTGGATCCTGGATTTCCCGTTATTTGAATATGATGCAGAGGAAAATCGTTGGGTAGCCCGTCACCACCCGTTTACTTCACCAAAACCTTCTGACATTTCAACTATGATCAATAACAATCCTGTTATTGGAAATGCTGCTGATTATTTAAAACATCCTTATGCCAACATCAAAGCAAATGCCTATGATATGGTATTAAATGGAAATGAAATTGGCGGGGGTTCGATCAGAATTTTTCAAAGAGAGTTGCAGGAGAAGATGTTTGCGGCATTAGGCATGTCCAAAGAAGAATCTTTACATAAATTCGGTTTCCTGCTTGGCGCATTTGAATACGGTGCTCCGCCGCACGGTGGCATTGCCTATGGCTTTGACAGGCTTTGCGCTATTCTTGGCGGCAGCGAAAGCATTCGTGATTTCATAGCCTTTCCAAAAAACAATGCGGGTCGTGACGTGATGCTCGATACCCCTTCAACGATCGATGAAAAACAACTTACGGAGCTACAGATAAGGTCGACAGCAAAACAGTAGTTTTAAATTAAACGCTATTATAATTTCTATAGAATGCTTTCGCTTAAATGGAAATTGTACAGGGTTATAAATTACCTGCTTCTTTTCAGTTGCGCAATTACATTTTTAACTTTTATTCGGCTCACTGTAAGAACTACAGAAAGAGAGTATATGCTTGTATCATTTCTGTTCAGCCTTGTTTTTTTCTTTATTGCAACCCAGGCATTCATTAACGTCATCCTTATGGTAAAAACATTTCCTGATAAATTACTAAGCGGCGCCAAAAACAGTTGGCATGTGTTTGCGATGCTATTAAATGTGATCTCATTTTCAGGACTGATCTTTGCTTTTATTAATTTATTATCTGAAATATATCGTTCGAATCCATTTGACAAAACAGGTTTGCTGATCATGTTTTTCATAATCTCGGTTCTTATACTTTTATTATTATTTGTTTTTTACTGTCAGCTTTCTTTGAAAAACTACCTGAAACTAAAAAATGCATCTTTAATCAATTCTATGATCGACTCTATTGGGCAAAATGACTAATGTATTTTAACGGCCTTTTAGAAAAGTAAAACATCAGGTTGGGATCATAACGTTTATTTTTACAAAAATTCATCACATGCGGAGCTTTCTTTTATCATTGGTAATGGTAGGAATTTTTCTTTCCTCGTGTAAAAAAGATGATGCTAAGGAAGAAGATATGTCGGTTACGCTGCTAAATGTATCCTATGGCACAAATGCCCAGCAGAAGATGGATGTGTATTTACCTGCAAGCAGAAGCACAACTAACACCAAAGTAATGATTATGATCCACGGGGGTGGGTGGAATACTGGCGATAAATCAGATTTCAATGCTTATGTTGATAGCCTGAAGAGAAGAGAGCCATCATATGCAATATTCAACATTAATTACCGGCTGGCAAATACACCTGACTTTTTTCCCGCCCAGGAGCAGGATGTAAAAGCAGCCCTTGAATTTATTTACAGTAAAAAAGGTGAATACAAAATTTCAGATAAGTTTGTCTTAGTAGGCGCCAGTGCCGGTGCACACCTTGCTTTGTTACAAGGTTATAAATATTCCACACCGGTAAAACCAAAAGCTATCATTGATTTTTTTGGACCAACTGACCTGATCGAACTATACAATAATCCTCCTAATCCATTTGTCCAGCCATTACTTATTTCGGTTACCGGTGCCACTCCTGCATCCAATAATACACTTTATACTCAATCGAGCCCGATAACTTTCATTTCATCACAATCGCCGCCAACCATGATACTGCATGGGGGTATTGATATTGTAGTATCACCATCCCAGTCAGCTTCATTAAATGCGAAATTGGTCATGGCAGGTGTTATACGTCAATATATTCTTTATCCGGCTGAAGGTCATGGTTGGGTAGGAGCAAATCTTACGGATTCATTTAATAAGATACAGGCATTCCTTGCGGCTAATGTAAATTGA
>CBFGXP010000012.1:0-33717 GCA_965652775.1 uncultured bacterium | reverse complement strand
GCTCTTCCTTCTTCAGTTTTGTTATCAGCAATCGGCTGTGTTTCTCCAAAACCTTTTGCCGTCAATCGTTGAGGAGTAATATTTTTTGATACAAGAAAATTGACTACAGCTTTTGCTCTATTGTTTGAAAGTGCAAGATTATCGGCAGGTTTTCCAACATTATCTGTGTGCCCGCCGATCTGAATTTTTACGGTGGGATTATCATTTAGTAGTTGAACAAGTTTGTCTAATTCAGCTTCAGATTCAAGTTTGAGGTCAAATTTATTTACATCAAAGAAAACGTTCTTTAATATAATTGAGGCGTTTGCTTCTATTGGCTGAAGCGGGATATTTTTTTCGTAGGTGGAATCCGAAGAACGATCACTTAAGAAAAAATTGTCAGAGAAAAACAAATATCCTTTTCTATTTACGTTAAATGCATAGTCCTTTCCAACAGGAAGTGTAATAAGATAATTTCCTCTTTCATCTGTTTGCACCTTTGAAATCAGCTGCTTAGTATTCAGGTCAATCAACTCAACGGCAGATGGCAAACCTTTGGTAGTTTTTTTATCAAATACTTTTCCTTTTACCCAAAGTGTTTTATTAGGTCGAATATTTTCAGGCAATTCAAAACTGTAAATATCCAGGCCACCTTTACTGTCGCTTCGATCACTGGCATAGTATGCAGTTTTTGCATCTGCAGCTATAAATAATGTTCCCTCCTTATAGATCGTGTTGATAGGATAACCAAGATTTTCGGGTACACTCCAATCTCCTTTAGGGCCTTTTCTTGCATAGTAAAGATCATCTTCGCCATACCCCAGCAAACCATTGGATGTAAAAAATAATGTTTGATTATCGGCATGAATAAAAGGACATGATTCGTCGCCGCTTGTATTTATTTGGGGCCCGAGATTTTCCGGTGATGACCACTGACCGTTTGGTTGCAGATGTGAAACATAGATATCACTTCCGCCAAGCCCACCTGGTCTCTTGCTTGCAAAATAGAGGTCTCTTTTATCAGGTGAAAGACATGGTTGTGATTCCCATTGATCGGTATTTATTTTGCCGCCAAGATTAATGCCTTCGCTCCAACCATTTTGAGTAAGGTAAGAGATGTAAATATCACAGCTGCCCCAACCATCTTTTCGATTACATGCAGTAAACACCAGCATTTCTCCATCCTGTGATATCATTTGTGCTCCTTCATTTTGATCGGTATTTACGTTTCCGCCGAGTGGCGCTGCTTTTACCCAATCTTTTCCATCCCATTTCGCTGAAAAGAAATCTTCATCATAACCACGTAGTCTTCTTGTAAAGAAAAACTCTTTTCCATCGATAGTAAGACAAGGCAGGTATTCTGACTCGGCGCTGTTGATCCTGTCTCCTGCATTTTTTGGTGCAAACTCATAATTGCGTCCAGCATTCTTTTTTTCAAAAGCAACTGCAAATTCAAAGCAACGTTTACGAAATTCCCCGGCCTTACGACTTGCTTCACCTAATTTGGGATTGGACAAATAATCATTGATCACTTCTAAAGCCCTGGTAAAATTTCCCATGCCGGCAAGGTTAATTGCCAGCGTCAACTTAAATACTTTGGTTGCGTTAGAATCTTTCCGCAACGCTTTTTCATAATATTCTACAGCTAGATTACTTTTTTTAGTTTGACCATAAACACCGGCAAGTGATAAGTAGGCATCTACGTAATTTGTATCAAGATAAATGGCCTGGAGAAAATAATTGATCGCATCATCAAACCTGTTGTCGGTTGCTTTTGCCAATCCTTCATTGTACATCTTAACAGCCCGGGGATTTACTTTAGACAGATCAGATACCTGTGCAGCCGAATTGAAAGTAAATAATTGGTATAAAGTAAAGAGAGTAATATAGAATAAAGTTTTCATTGATATAGCTGGATTTCTAGAACGAATCTAATGCTTTTTTATTCCGATGAAAGAAGAAAATTTTGGGCGGTTGGTTGCTTAGGGAACATTAACATATTTATGTATTTGCAGGCTCAGCTCCCATTTAGGATGAGCTTTGATATATTCAATGATAAGTGGTGTTATTTCAGCGGCTTTATCCCATTCAGGTTGCAAATAAAGCTTGCATGTTGGGGACACCAACGCAGCATATTTTTCGGCCCAGTCAAAATCAGACCGATTAAAGACAACAATCTTTAATTCATTCGCTAACGGGACAATACCGGGCAATGGAGCTTTAAATTTTTTGGGGGATAAACAGATCCAATCCCATGAACCACTTAGCGGATATGCTCCTGATGTTTCGATGTGAGTATTTAAACCGGTCAGCTGGAGTTCTTTAGTCAGATCACCAAGATCGTGCATTAAAGGTTCACCGCCCGTAATAACAACAATGCTGGCAGGTGTTTCTTTAACCTTCGATTTTAAACTTTCAACTTTCAACTTCGGATGTTTTGCTGCGTCCCAACTATCTTTTACGTCACACCAAACACAACCAACGTCACAACCTCCTAATCTTATGAAGTACGCAGCTTTGCCCTGATGAAAGCCTTCGCCTTGTAAGGTGTAGAATTGTTCCATCACAGGAAGTGACGATTCTATTTTAGATTTCGGATCTACGATTTGGGATTGCATAAAATGTAAAGATACATTGCAGTTGAACTTTACAATAATTGACTTTGTTGGGTAGGAAGGCTTCCTTCAGGGAGGTCTGGCAGGTTTAGTTTTTCATCTTACAGGATCTGTAAGTGTTATTCAAAAGCGCAGCAATCGTCATCGGTCCTACGCCGCCGGGTACCGGAGTTATCCATGAACATTTTGGCGCTACATTTTCATAATCTACATCACCTCTCAACCTGAACCCGCTTTTTTTAGTTGCATCAGCTACACGGGTAATCCCTACATCAATTACAATGGCTCCCTCTTTTACCCAATCTTCAGTTACAAACCCAGGTCTTCCCAACGCAGCAACAATTATATCAGCATTGCGACATAATTCTGCAATGTTTTTAGTTTTTGAATGACAGATCGTAACGGTACAATTCCCCGGATTTTTATTTTCGCTTAATAAAATACTCATAGGCCTACCCACAATATTGCTTCTTCCAATTACTACTGCATGCATACCAGCAGTATTGATCTTATAATGTTCCAGCATCAGCATTACACCATGTGGAGTGGCGGGGATAAAAGTTGGAAGGCCCTGCACCATTTTTCCCACGTTTACAGGATGAAAGCCATCCACATCTTTATCAGGATTAATTGTATTGATTACCTGCTCATCAGAAATATGTTTTGGTAAAGGAAGCTGAACAAGAATACCATCAACATCGGGATCATCATTGAGATCATTAATTTTTTCCAGCAACAAATGTTCAGAGATATCTGCATCAAATCTTACAAGCGTTGATTTAAAGCCGACCTCTTCACATGACCTTACTTTGGAAGAAACATAAGTTTCGCTGGCGCCGTCATTGCCAACTAAAATTGCTGCGAGATGCGGGACTTTTTTTCCTTCCGTGAAAAGTTGGGCGACATCTATTTTAAGTTGATCTTTTACTGCCTGAGATACTTTTTTACCATCTAAAATTTGCATGGCGCAAAGGTAGGGGAGAGGAATTGCAGCCCAAAGCTGAGCCAGATACGCTGATCTTTTTCCCCTGTATTTTCCTTTTTTACCCCTTTATTTTGTAACTCATCATTTTAATTTAGGGGAAAATTGACTGAGTGAAGCGGACTTGCCTTATCCTCTCGTTGATCTGTTCTAATTTATTTATAAACGGGCAAACGATTCGTCGTCCGGTGGCGGCGGCATATACGGGGCTTGGTTCTTATAGTATAAATCACACAGACATTTTTTCATTTACCAATAACCAGGCATCGCTTGCACAAATGAAAAGCGTTTCGGCCGGAGTTTATGGTGAAAGAAGATTTTTATTGGATGAATTGAGTCTTTATCAAATGGCGATAGCTGTACCAACCAAATCAGGAAATTTTGGTGTGAAAGCAGGGTATTTTGGGTTCAGCGATTACAATGAGTCACAAATGGGTTTGGCTTATGCAAAAAAACTCGGAACTAAAGTCGACATCGGGGTGCAATTCAATTATAATGGTATTCAAATCAGTAGTTATGGAAACGCTTCAGCGATCAATTTTGAAATAGGAACCGTTTTACATCTTTCTGAAAAGCTTCATGCAGGCTTGCATACATATAACCCGGTTGGAGGAGAATTTGGAAAGAACCAGGAAGAAAAAATCGCATCAATTTATACAGTTGGATTAGGATATGACGCATCCGAGAAATTTTTTGTAAGCGCAGAAATAGAAAAAGAAGAAGATCAGCAGGCGAATGTAAATGCCGGTATGCAGTATAAAATTTTACCCCAATTAATGGCCAGGGTTGGCATTGCTACCAACACTTCAAATGTTTTTGCTGGCGTTGGATTATTTTTAAAATCTTTTCGGCTTGACGTAGTAGCCAGTTATCACCCCCAGCTTGGCGTCACTCCGGGTGTAATATTAGTGTATAATTCTTCAAAAAAAATTAATGAGTAAAGAATGTGGCATCGCATATTCATATTACTCCTGTTCATACTTCTCTATTCATTTTCTACTCTTCAAGCCCAGGAAACTCCTTTATCAACAATCGAACAACAAATTGAAAATCTTACTGAAACTGACCAGGCCGAAACGGAAGATGACAGTTACCAGCAACAATGGGAACGATTCAGAAAAAATCCTCTTAATTTAAATACAGCTGATGAAACTGATTTGCGTGAGCTGAAAATTATTTCAGGCTTGCAGATAGCAAATTTCATTTTATATAGAAAATTTTTTGGAAAATTTATAAGCATTTATGAATTGCAGGCAGTCCCTTCATGGGACATTCAAATAATAAAAAAACTTTTGCCTTTTATTACGGTACAGGAACCGATAAATATTGCCGATGTTTTTAAATTAAGATTTAAGGACGGTGAGCATGGTTTCGTATTTCGGTATTCACAAGTTCTTGAAGAATCGAAAGGGTTTACTGATACATCTACCAGTACAAAGTACCTTGGAGGGCCGGCAAGACTTTTTGTCCGTTATCGCTACCAATATAAAAATCTATTGCAATTCGGGATAGTGGGCGATAAAGACGCAGGGGAGCAATTTTTTAAAGGCGCACAGAACAAGGGGTTTGATTTTTACTCGTTTCACTTGTTTGTAAGGAAAATAGGGGTTGTACAATCTTTAGCGTTCGGTGATTTTACAGTAAATATGGGACAGGGATTGATACAATGGCAAAGTCTTGCATTTAGAAAAAGTGTAGATGTGATGGGAATAAAAAGGCAATCGCCGATATTGCGACCGTATAATTCTGCAGGGGAATTTAATTTTCATCGGGGCGCAGGCATTACAATTCAGAAAAGTAATATGCAGGCTACTGCGTTTGTGTCCTACAGAAAACTGAGCGCAAATTTTGTGGCAGACACGGTTAGCAATGAAGAATACATTACTTCTTTTCTTAATTCAGGGTATCATCGAACAGAAAGTGAAGTTGCGGACAGGCACAAGCTTGGCCAGTTAGCTGTTGGAGGAAATCTAAAATATAAGACTGATACCTGGCATGTTGGGGGAAATGCAATTGTTTTTAATTTTTCAACACCGGTACAGAAAAGATCGGAGCCTTATAACTTATATGCTATTGGGGGCAATGGCTGGAGCAATTATAGTATTGATTACAGTTACACTCGCAGAAATCTTCATTTTTTTGGTGAAGCAGCCGTTGATAAGAATTTCAGTAAAGCATTTCTTAACGGTTTAATGGTAAGTGTTGACCCGCGGGTTGATATTTCTTTTTTGCACCGCAACATCGATCCGCAATATCAATCTATCAATGGAAATGCATTTACAGAAAATACTTATCCAACAAATGAAAATGGAATTTATTCAGGTATTTCGATCCGGCCCATACCTGCATGGCGGTTGGATGCATACATAGATGTTTATAAATTTCCATGGATTAAATATCTTGTTGACGCACCCAGCAATGGAAAAGATTTTATAGTACAACTAACTTACTTACCTAATAAACAGCTCGAAGTATATACAAGGTATCGCAGTGAAACAAAGCAAGGCAACCAACCTGATAATATTAGTATTACAAATTATGTTGTACGATTACCCCGGCAAAACTGGAAGACACAAATCAGTTTCAAAATAAACTCAACTATCGCAATCAGAAACAGGATCGAATTATTATGGTTCGATAAAAATAGTGACAACGCAGAAAACGGCTTCCTGACTTTTTTTGATTTCATTTATAAACCCATGCTCAAAAATTATAGCGGTAATATAAGGCTTCAATATTTTGAAACCGATGGATATGACTCCAGGATATATGCATATGAAAATGACGTTCTTTTTTATTATTCCATTCCGGCATTTTTTGATAAAGGATACAGATATTATTTAAATCTGAATTATAATATCAATTCTAAGATCACTTTCTGGCTGAAATGGTCGCAGACCATCTACCGCAATGTTGAATCGATTGGATCGGGGTTAGATGAAATCCCGGGGTCTTTAAAATCTGAAATCAGGCTGATGGCGAGAATTGTCTTTTGAAGTTAATAACACTTGTTAGCTTTTTTTCTGCTCTTTGTTAATAATTTGTTTACCTTGCGGCAGCATTTTTAAAAAACTTGCTGTCTTGTATTCGTTATCCCTACCCCCGAAAATAGATTTTTTCCACTGAAAATCAAGTATTTAATTAACCAAAAAATTGATCTCCACATGAGAAAAATTGTGTCACTGTTACCAGTGCTATTGTTGTTTTCAGCATTAGCATTTGGGCAGACCCGTACAGTTACAGGTCAGGTTAGAGATGAAAAGGGCGAACCTATCGCCTTTGTTACTATTGTTGAAGAAGGAACAAATAATGCGACGAAAGCAGATGCAGGAGGAAATTTCACTATCAAAATTAAAGAAGGGGGGAGGCTAACCTTATCTTCAGTAGGTTATGACCCTATTACGGTCACTCCCGATGCAACAGCCTTTCAGAACTTTACCTTGAAGGGTCGTTCTGCGCAACTACAGGAAGTGGTTGTTACAACTGGTCTTGGAATTGCACGTCAATCAAAAGAAATTGGTTATTCTACAGCAAAAGTTAGGGGTGCTGAGCTTACACAAAGTAAGGTAGTTAATTTACAAAACGGATTGACAGGTAAAGTTTCCGGTTTGAATGTCGCGACTACTAATAATGGAGTATTCGCAGACACGCGTATTGTTTTAAGAGGTATACGTTCTCTTACGGGGAATAACCAGCCAATGCTGGTATTGGATGGTGTGCCGCTTGCGCTGGGCTTCTTAAATTCAATAAACCCCAATGATATTGCGGATGTAACAATCCTGAAATCCGCTTCCTCTACGGCAATTTATGGACCTGATGGGGTGAATGGCGCTATAGTTGTAAATACAAAAAGAGGAAATAAAGCAAGGCCCGTAGTGACGGTAAGTCATTCGATCCAGGCTGAAAAAGTATCTTATTTGCCGAAATTCCAAAAAGAGTTTGGGGGTGGTTATTCTCCTGATGCAGCAGGCTATGGAACCTGGGAAGCTATTGAACAACAAAGCTGGGGCGATCGGTTTGATGGTTCTTTGCGTCAGTTTGGACAAACAGGCCCTAATGGTGAGAAATTAGAAATGATTTATGCGTATAATGAAAAAGGCAGAAGAAACTTTTTTGAAACTGGAATGACAAACCAAACGGATGTTTCTTTAGCAGCTGGTGACTTTTATATCAGTGCTCAAAATGTGTCAATCCAGGGTATACTTGGGGGTGATGAAAATCATCGTAGGTCTGTGAACTTAAGAGCTGACAAAGAATACGGAAAATTTAAGGCAGGATTTACATTACGATATACCCAATCTCAATATGATGTCACAAATAATAATCAACGTGTTTATTATAATGTAACTGGTTCGCCGGGTAACTATGACCTGAGTCAATTCAAAGACTGGAGAGCATGGTATAACGCAGATCCGACCGTTCCTAATATGGCTTGGTTTGCAACTCCTGATGGTTATTATACTCCTTATCTTGATAACGTGGATAAAACACCCTATTTCGCTAAGGATAACTCAAGAGAAACAGGGCGTGGAGATGAAATTTTTGGAAATGCACAACTTGATTTCAAAGCAACCTCATGGTTGAACTTCACTTACAGAGCTGGTCTTACTTTTGACAATGCAGAATCACGTTCAACCCGCGGTGCATTTAACTATACTGCTTATCATGGTACACTTAGAGACCATGGTACTTTGAACATTACTTCTGCTGTCAGCGATGCGGATGCAACCTCAAGAAGGATTACTTCCGAAGTATTTGCCAATGCTAATAAGCGCTTTGGTAAACTTGGTACTAACCTGTTATTGGGTCAGTCATACAGAGAATCCAGTTCCAGCTTTATAAGTGCAGGTAGTAATAATCTTGGAAACGCTACATTACTTTCTATTCAACTTCGTAAAGGTGAACCAGCAGTTGATGTTGAAAATACTAAAACAAGGTTGGAAAGGTATTTTGGAAGGCTTTCACTTGATTGGGATAATTGGGCTTTCTTAGAAGCTACAGCAAGCTACGATTATGACAGCCGTCTTGTAAATCCTATGATTCCTGATTTCAAGAAATCTGACATTGGTTTCTTTTATCCCGGAGTAAGTGGATCGATACTGTTTCATGAAATAATTCCAGGGTTAGGCTCAAGTAAGATTTTTAATTATGTAAAACTTCGTGCAGCTATCTCCAAAACTGGTAATGTGAATCTTCCGGCTTATGCCTTTGAAAGTGTCTTTACAAATTCCACTTTCTTCCCATACGGAGACATCCTCGGCTTCCAGGCTACACCAAATACTCCTGCAGCAACATACAAACCGGAGTTCGTAGTGAATAAAGAAATAGGTATTGAACTCGGATTTCTTAAGAACCGGATAAATTTTGAAGCCACTGCGTATAAACAGAATAATACTGACCAAATCATAGACGTTCAGCTTTCAAATACTACCGGTTACACTACAGCTAAGCAAAATGCAGCATCCTTTGACAACTACGGTGTTGAGTTTGACCTGAAATTAACTCCACTGGTAAAACTCGGGGATGTGACTATCGATTATAAAGTCAACTACAGCTACCAGACAAGTGAAATCAGATCGCTGGTGGCTGGTGTAAACGAACTGGGTATTGGAAATTATAACTATGCAATAGTTGGCAAGGAGGCTTATATTTTCAAATTAACAGATTATGTAAGAGATGATCAGGGCCGCGTAATCGTTGATCGCATTACCGGAATGCCAACGCAGAATCCTAATCTTACAGAATTCGGAACTACTAATCCTCATCACTTTCTGGGCATGACCCTGAATGTAGGCTGGAAAGGTTTATATTTCAGCGCAGTGGCTGATTACCGCGCCGGCAACCAGATCGTAGTTGATCAATTAGGCGGATTTTTAGATGATAATGGTATTTCTGCGCGCAGTGCACAGAATGGCCGTCGTGCATTTGTTTTCCCTAATTCTTCTTATGATGATGGAACCGGGAAATATGTAGCGAACACAGATGTTTATACACAGCAATACGGACGCTTATTCTGGAACAGCGAACTAAATACGACTGTAATATCTAATTACCTGGCTGATGGAGCATTCTGGAAGCTCAGGGAAGTTGCCATCACTTATGAAGTTCCGACAAAAATATTCGGAACGAAAGTGTCTGGTGTGGTTAAAGGACTTACTGTTGGTATCAGCGGAAGAAATCTGCTGATGCTGGTTCCTGAATCTAACCAGTGGACAGATCCGGAATTCCAGGGTGGAAATGGTAATGCTGCTTATACCGGTAATGCAACCGGCAGAAGTACTGCATTCAATTTTCCTCCTACAAGATTTTTCGGAGGTCACCTAACTGTTAGATTTTAATTTTAAAAATGAGTGAATATGAAACTGAAAAAAATAATTACTGCATCTGCTCTTACAGCCCTCATGATAGTGGTTGGAACAGGATGTAATAAAAATAAATTTGAAATTAACGCAAACCCTGATGATGTAACCGATGTGTCGGTTACTCCGTCAGTACTTTTGCCGGGTGCCCTACAGGCAACAGCTACAATTATCGCTTCCGAATGGTGGTTTATCGACTGGTGGATGGGTCATGGTGCCCGCTCCGGTTCTTACCAGTCATTCAATGAAGAAGAGACTTATAAGTTCACTAATGATTTTCATGTTAGTATTTGGAATAACCTTTATGCCAACGCTAACAACTATAACATAATGATCAATAAGGCAGCTGAAACAGGGGCAGGTACTTACGAGGCAATCGGCCGGATCATGAAATCACATAACTTCCAGATATTGACAGATGTATATGGCAATATTCCTTATTCTGAAGCATTTAAAGGCACAGCAACAGCTACTCCAAAATATGATAAGGCTGTAGATATTTATAAAGGAATTTTTGCTGATCTGGATGCCGCTATTGCGTTGCTGAATAATACGCAGGCGACAGATCCAGCAAAAAATCCGGATATTACAACTTCCGATCTTGTTTATGGCGGCAGTACTACCATGTGGAAAAAGTTTGCCAATACACTCAGATTAAGAATGCTGGTGCATCTGTACAATGGTATGACTACACAAACTGTAGCTCCTGGCATCGATGTGCCCGCACAGGTAGCCAAGATTACTACAGATGGGTTTCTCGGCGCAGGAGAAACTGCTGATCTAAACCCAGGTTTTACAGGTACAAAGCCTCAGCCTTATTACCGCTTTTTTAATACAAGCGAGGCCGGCCAGGGTAGCCAGCGTGACTGGGCAAGAGCAAGTAAATATGCAATTGACTATTATAACTGGAATGGTGATCCAAGAATTAGTAAATTCTATGTAGCACCAGGCGCAAATCATGCGGGAATTGTATTCGGAACTCCTGCAGGAGCCGGTGTGCCTATTGGTAGTGCACTTTCTACAGTAAGAGGACCGGGTTTATCTCCAAATGGAGCTAGTTCACCTGCATGGATCCTTACTGCTGCTGAAAGTTTGTTTCTCCAGGCAGAAGCAAGGCAAAGAGGAATTCTAACTAGCGGGCCGACAGCCAAAGCATTGCTCACAGCTGCTATTGTTGAGTCATTCACATGGTTGGGATTGACCGCAACACAAGCCAATACCTATATCACAAATAATGCGGGTTATCCCGATGTTGACTATGATGCTGCGCCTTTGGCAGCAGGCTTACCGGGTGGGGGACTTTACACCATTCTTTCACAAAAATGGTTTGCATTGAACAGCATTGCGCCCTATGAAATATGGACTGATTACAGGAGAACAGGAATTGTATACGGAATAGGGGGTGGATTTCCTGCCGGACCGACTATATCTGTAGATCCGGGTGTTCCTCCTGGCGCTAAAATTCCTGTGCGATTATTTTATCCGCAAAATGAGTATAACTATAATGCGGAAAATGTGGCAGCGGAAGGTACTATCAATGTAACTACTTCCCGGATCTTCTGGGATTTGAACTAAATAAAACTCTCATCATTAAATGATAATAAAAATGAGAAAAGCATTAATTGGAATACAAGCATTGTTAGTCCTTGCACTGACAGGATGTTTGAAGGACGAGAGGTACGAAGATCAACAAATGGGTATCACTGTAACTGATATACCGGCCGTTGCTTTAACCCAAGCCTCTAAAAGCCCGGTAGTGCAAGGTATTGTTGCAGTACCGGGACCCGCTGTTGTAGATGGACCTATTTTAACACTGGAAACATCATATGCCGCATCAAATGATGTGCATATTACTCTGGCTTATGACCAAAGCCTGGTAACAGCTGCAGGCCTTACTCCGTTGCCTGCAGGTACTTTCAGCCTTAGTACGTTAACACCCGTAATTGCGGCTGGTGGAAATAGTATCCAGGATCTGAAACTAACCATTACAAACTCAACGGCTTTAGATCCATCCAAGACTTATGGAGTGGGTATAAGAATTGCAAGCGTTGACCAGGGATACCAGATTGCAGGTAATGGAAAAACTGTTGTTATGGGAATTGCAATCAAAAACAGGTATGACGGCATTTATGAGTTGACATTAAGACTCGATGGTTGGGCAGCCTATGGTATAGGAAGTGGTGTTGCTGATGTTTATCCCGCAGATGTACATTTAATTACCTCAGGACCAAATGCAGTTGTAACTAACATACCGGATTTAGGTTCTAGTGGTCCACTTCAGCCCGGTTGGACAGGTGGTCAGGGATCTATTTCCGGGTACACTGTTTTTGGAGCAGCAGAACCAAAGTACTTTTTTGATCTTGCTACCGACAAAGTAACATCCGTTGTTAACCTTCAACCTGATGACGGCAGGGGAAGAGCATTTTATCTCGATCCCGCTTCTACTACCAGTGCATATAATCCTACTACAAAGGAAATTAAAATAGAATACTTTTTGAAACAGAACGGAAGACCGGATATGAAAATTACGGCTGTCTTTAAATATCTTGGCCCGAGACCTTAGTTATTAAGAATAAAGTACGTTAGTAATTTTAGAAGTCCTGATCATTTAAGTGATCAGGACTTTTTGCTTCTTACATTTGAGGAATGATATGGAAAATCAACGCCGGCAAAACAAATTGAATAATAGAAATACTAAAGCAGTGGCCGAAGGTATCTAATCTGACCTGACTATTCTTACGCATTCAAATGCAGAGTTCGTAATTGATTTTGTAAATGTGAATGCAGAGTATACCAAAAGTAAAGTGAGACCAGGAATAATTTTTTACGCTCGGCATGCCAAAAGATTTATGAGTGCCATGACAGAAAATATTTCACGTTGATGGGTTTGTAAGCGAAACAAATATGATGAATATGCTGACGAATATTATATTGGATTTTCAAAATCGAATACATTCGCGAAAGTTGAAATAAAGGAAACGGTTATAAATAAAGTATTGATGGGAGACGAAGAAAAAAGTAAGAACTTTTTTGAATTGCAAAGAACTACAAAATAAATGAACATTGCTTGTCAGGATTATTTTGTATTTAAGTTACACAGCATAAGTAGACATCAATGATAGCTGTAAAATTTATTATTGATACAGTACTTCTGTTTTACATTACCTCACAAATCTTGACTTCTTAATAATATTAATATACGCAAAAAGCAATGCATCGCTGCCTATATAAAGTGCATTCGTGATTATGCATCTGTTATAAATTTGTTTACTTTGCGGCAGCATTTTTTAAAAAATTGCTGTCTTTTTATCACGTCCCTACTCCGTGAAAATTTGCTTTTAAGGCTCAAAATCAAGTATTTAATTAAACAAAATTAATCTCCACATGAGAAAATTTGCATCACTGTTTGTGATGGCGATACTATGCTCAATGCTAGTGTTTGCCCAGACCCGGAATGTGTCCGGAACCATAACAGATGCGAATGGTAAAGCTATACCATTTGCGTCCGTTACAGTAAAAGGCACCAAGAATGGCGTGACCGCCGATGCTGATGGAAAATTCACCATCAAAAATGTAGCTTCCGGCACTGTGCTCGTGATTTCATCTGTCGGTTTTGATGATAGAGAAATCACAGTCGGTACATCTGATAATGTGAGTGTTTCTTTAACTCCTACAACAGGCTCAAACCTGACTGAGGTGGTAGTTACAAGTGCATTTGGGATTAAGAAGTCTCAGCGTACCACACCTTATAGTTCACAGGTTGTAAAAAGTGAGCAGCTTAACATTATTCCCCAAACTAACATAGTTGATGCATTGGCAGGTAAGATTGCTGGTGTTCAATCAAGATCTCAGTCCGGTGCAAAACTTGGAGCTGATGACCAGGACTTTTTGCGGATCCGCGGTGGTTTATCATTGGGAGACGTTGGTCCTATTTTCGTCGTTGATGGAACAATTGTTAACGCTTTTGAGATAAACCCGGACGATGTAGAAGATGTGTCAGTATTAAAGGGTGCCAACGCAACGGCTTTATTCGGAGAAAGAGCTAAGGGTGGCGCCATCGTTATCACTACCAAGAAAAGGGGTCCTAAACAGGGGATCGGAATTGAATTTACCCAAAGTGTAATGGCGGACAATGTATATGTTCTCCCAGAATATCAAAACCTCTATGCAGGTGGTGGTTCAAGTGCACTTACTCAATATCACTATCAGCCAGGTCAACCAGCAGAATGGCAGGCATTGGATGGAAAATATTTTCCAGATTATACAGATGATGGAAGCTGGGGCCCCCGCATATCCGGACAAGAATACATTCCCTGGTATGCATGGTTTCCAGGACATCAGTATTCATTTAAGACAGCGCCGCTTCTAGCACAACCTGATAATGCAAGAGATTTTTGGAACACAGGTATCACTTCAACGACGAATGCGTCATTTTCTAAAAATGGTCCGGGTTACTCTACCCGCATATCTTATACTAATCAGTATATAAAAGGTTTGTTACCGAGTACCAATTCAAAGCGGAATAACATCTTCTTTTCTGGTACAGTAGATTTGAATGAGCATTTTACAATGGGTGTTAATGGTACGTATTCCACTACCACTATTCGTGGTGAATTCGCAGATGGTTATGCAAACAACTCAGCAGGCGGATTTAACCAATGGTTTCACAGGCATAATGATATGAATATAATGCGTGAGCTTGCGGGAATGACAGCTCCTAACGGTAATTTGATGTCATGGAACTTCTATACAAATCCTGATGGTGCCAGCGGCTATGACGATATCAATGGTAATTATTGGTATAATTATTACGATTATTTTGCAAACAGGAATTGGCTCAATGGCAGAGATCGTCTTTTTGGCGATGTCTCACTTCGTTATAAACTGAATAATCATTTTAATATTAAAGCGACAATTCGTAAGAACCAGTTAAATACTTATACTGAAAATATTACTACATCATTGCTTGAGCAAAGCGCTATTCAGTCAGGTTATCTGGCAGAATATGACACAAGGAATACTTTTTATAGTGAATATAATTACGAAGGTCTTGCTACCTATTCAAACAACTATTTTGATAACAAGCTTGCTTTCAGTATTACAGGTGGTGGTAATGTATTAAGAACTCTGTACAAAGAGAATACGGCACGTACTGATAATGGTTTGAACATCCCGAACTTGTATTCCGTTGATAACTCGGTAGCTCAACCAATACTTGGAAATAGACGTGAGGCTTCAAGAGTAAATTCATTGTTTGCATCCGGAGACCTGGAGTGGAATAAGTATGCAAGTATAACATTTGCCGTTCGGAATGACTGGTACTCTACACTGGATAAAGAAATTGGGAACAGCCTCTTTTCACCTTCAGTAGGTGCAAGTTTTGTCTTTAGTGAATTTACAAAGAACAGCTTATCCTGGTTAAGCTTTGGTAAGGTGTTCGGAAGCTGGGGCAAAAAACCAACTTCAATTGCTATTTACAGGAACAACTTTGGTTATAGTCCCGAAGCAGCTCTTTGGAATGGCAACTTCCTGATGAGCACGCCTAATTCAGTCGTCGATGAAAATCTGAAAGGGTCGCTGGTTACGACTTATGAAGCAGGAGTTGACCTTCGCTTCTTTAAAAATCGCTTCGGAGTGAATTTCGTTTATTATAATGAGGATAATGATCTTGAACCTTTATCAGTTCAGGTGGATCCCGTAAGTGGTTTTACAAATCTTGTTGTAAATGCAGTACATGTAAAACGTGAGGG
The DNA here is from genome assembly GCA_965652775.1 of uncultured bacterium. GTDB lineage: Bacteria > Bacteroidota > Bacteroidia > Chitinophagales > Chitinophagaceae > VBAS01. The sequence continues at coordinate 18,032 of CBFGXP010000012.1, read as the reverse complement.
AATTGAATTGCAGCTCAACGGTTCCATAATTAAAGGAAAAGACTTTACATGGGATGCAACTGCTACATTCGGCTATTTGATAAAAAATCCAATAAAGAACCTCTACCAGGATCAGCAAAGAGTATTATTGGCTGGTGGTGCGTTTGGAACCCGTTTTGCCCGTGCTTTCCAGGAGTTAGGTTCAGATTGGGGACAGTTAATTGGTGGTGGTATCAAGAGAAATGCTGACGGGTTAATGGTTGTTGATCCTAATACTGGTCTATATATTCGCGACCTTGATAAACATTGGGGATCAGTTGTGCCAAAAGCAACCGGTGGTTTTATCAACACGTTAGCATACAAAAATTTTCTCTTAAACTTCAGTCTTGATTATCAGATTGGCGGTAAGTTCTTCTCACTTTCAGAAAGCTGGGGTTGGTACTCTGGTTTGTTTGCGGAAACTGCTGCCACAAATGATAAAGGAAATAATGTACGCGATGCGGTTGCTAACGGCGGTGGTGTACACGTTGTTGGTGTAAGCTCTGTTGATGAAAAAACACCTGTTGACAAATATGTTAGTGGCTTCAACTATTACCATCAATTCTATAGCCGTCAAATTGCCGAACCATTTATACATGACCTTACGTTTGTAAAGATCAGGGAAGCAAGTTTGGCGTATCGCATCCCAGTTAACAGGATCGGAAACTTAAGCAAGCATGTTCAGGGAGCGTCAATATCACTTATTGCACGTAACCCATGGATCATTTATAGGGATGCTAAGAATTTTGACCCAGCTGAAATATCGGGCGTACAGGGCGAAGATGGACAATTGCCAGGTACACGTTCCTTGGGTGCAAGTCTTAAACTAATATTCTAAAAAATTTTGATAATAAAAATCTTTTAAAATGAAACTTATAAAACTCACATCAATAGCACTCACAGCGGGCCTGATAGTTTCAGGTGTTGGGTGTACTAAAAACATTGATGAGTTCGGAGATATAAACGTGAACCCGGGAATAGTGGCAGAGGCTAATACAGCTGCTCTGCTTTCCAATGTTATTTCGGGTATGGGTGACGAAGTTTGGGCAGTGAACCCGGGTCTTTATGCTCAATTATATGCAGAAACGCAGTACACAGAAGCATCACGCTATGTAAGGATCCAACCTGATTTTGGAGGTTATTATGAAGGCCCTTTGTATGACCTGGTAAATATTATAAAATACAATACAGACCCTGAAACATCCTTGAAAGCCCAGGCAAATGGTTCAAATGCGAATCAGATTGCTATTGCAAGAATTTTGAAAGCCTGGTTTTTCTTAAGAGTTACTGATCAGTGGGGGGATATTCCGTATTTCCAGGCTTTGAATTTTAACGGACAAATTCCTTACGATAAGCAACAAGATATCTATGCCGATCTTTTCAAAGAGTTGAAAGAAGCCATTGCGCAATTTGATGGTGGTGCTACTGTAAAAGGGGATATTCTCCTTGATGGAAATGTGACAGCCTGGAGAAAATTTGCAAATTCACTTCGGATGATCATGGCGTTACGTTTATCAGCTGTTGATGCCACTAAAGGCAAAGCAGAATTTCTTGATGCGATGGGTGCAAACGGTGGATATTTGACCACTAACGCCGACGATATAATGTTAGAATATCCCGGCGGCACTTATCCGAGTACTTTCTATGAATACTATAGCATTACAATGCGCTCAGATTATGCATTAAGTAAAACTGTTACGGATTTTATGAATCCTACTGGTGACAGACGTGTTAATGCGTGGGGTTCTTCTAACATCGGATTTCAATACGGGTTGGAAAGAAATGATGCGATTACTTTTGCATCTGCAAATCCTAATTGGGCAAGAATCATGCATCCGTCGATCCGGACTGAAGATCAACCCATACCCATCCTTACTTCATCACAGATAACTCTTGCCCGCGCAGAAGCTGCTCAACGAGGATGGACAGCCGAAAATGCGGCAACACTTTATAGAACGGGGATTGAATTGAATTGGAGACTATGGGGTGTATTTGATGCCGCTGCATTTAATGCTTATATGCTTCAGCCGAATGTTGCTCTCACTGCCGGCACTGAACTTCAAAAAATTATTACTCAGCGTTGGTTAGCTGCTTTCCCGGATGGATTGGAAGCATGGAATATTATAAGAAGCACAGGCTTCCCGGTATTAACACCTGCACCGGGTGTAGTTCCACCGGCCGGTACAACGAGAGTCATTCCTATCAGGATGGGCATTTCACAAAGTCATTTTGATTTGAATAATACTCATACAAATGCTGTTGCAGAAATTTATAAAATAGGTGGTGAAAAAGATTCGCAGTATGGAAAAATGTGGTGGGTAAAACCTTAATGATATTGAGATATTGACAGCTTAAAAAAGTGGGATAATTTTATCCCACTTTTGTTTTTTAAAATGATATTTGTTTAACTTTAGCTCTGCCAGCTTACTGAAAATATTTAAAACATGAGAAAAGTTCTACAGCTTATTCTTTTCATTTCAACTGTTTCAATTTTTATTATTTCCTGTGAAAAAGGTACTGAACCGTTCCCTCCTGTCAGATCTCAAGAAAAAGCAACCATAAGTTTTCCTGCGGGCAATAGTTTAGTTACCGTGGCTTTAGATATTAGTAATACAGTTATTACGGCTGAAGTACTTGAAATAAGAAGGGATGCCACAAGTCCCGCAGATTTAAATCGGGTTCAGGTAGTAAAGATTGCAAAAAACAATTCAGTTCTTTCGGATCTAAGTGGAGCCGAAGTCACTGAATTGAGCAGGGATCTATATCAAAATCATCCTGATAACCCATTTGACGGCCAATACTGGACGATCACTTTTCAACCTGGCGAATTTGTCAAGCATTTAAAAATTAATTTAAAGACTATTGACCTTGTTACCTTAGGAAGAGTCGGTTTGGGTTTCCAGCTGGCCTCTGCTGAAAATGCCGTCCTAAGCGATTCTCAAAACCAGGTAGCTGTAGAACTTGGGGCAAAAAATCAATGGGATGGTGTCTACCGCGTCAGGTATAGATTATTTCATCCAACAAACCCTGATATTACTGGAATTGGAACTATCCCTGAATGGGATTTTCCTACTTCCGGACCACGTTCAATTGATTGGGACTTTGCGACCATTCATATCAGCTTTCCTACGGGCGGTTTAGGTTTTTTTGGATTAAGTGCGACGCAACCTACCTTACAAACAAGAATGACAGTTAACCCCGATAATTCTGTAACAGTTTCTAATGTGGCACCATTTGCAGCGGCTGGTTCGTTTCCGCCATTGGTAGTTCCTCCAGGAGTTATTAATAGATATGATCCTGCAACTAAAACATTTTATGTTGCATATACCTGGACACCCGCAGGTGCAGGTACACGGGAAAGGTATGACACACTTACATATTTAAGGCCACGATAAAATATTTGATTTATTTAAAAGGGCTTTGCAACTGCAAAAGCCTTTTTAATTTACCTTGGCCACCTAAATTTTTTACATGGACCAACCGCAACAACCCAATCAATTAAATATTGAGATATCAGAAGAAGTGGCTGAAGGCTCTTATGCTAATCTTGCTATTATCACCCATTCACATGCAGAGTTTGTAATTGATTTTGTAAACGTGATGCCCGGTACACCGAAAAGTAAAGTTAAGTCAAGAATTATTTTTACTCCCCAACATGCCAAAAGGTTTATGAAGGCATTGACAGAAAATATTTCCCGGTATGAGGGAGCCAATGGCTCAATAAAGGATCTTGAAGATATTCAATTGCCAATGAATTTTGGAGGGCCAACGGCACAAGCATGAGATAAATCACAAATGCAAAAATTCCAAATTCCAACGGGAACAGTTTTTGGAATTTGGAATTTGTTTTGGAAATTTCCTTATAACAGTCCTTCATCTGCAAAGCTGAAATACCCGGCATCACTCACTATCATATGATCAAGTACTTTGATATCGAAATATTTAGCAGCCTCCTTTATCTTATTTGTGAGATCTTCATCAGCCCTGCTGGGTTTTAAACTCCCTGATGGATGATTGTGACAAAGTATAATGCTTACTGCATCTTCTTCTAATGCTTTTTTGAGAATGATCCGTGGATCAGCAACAGTACCCGTGATGCCACCTTCGCTTACAATTTCAAAATGATTTATTTTATTTGCTCTGTTCAGAAATACTACCGCAAAAACTTCGTGCCTGTAATCTTTTAGTTTTGCTACAAGAAATTCAGCCATATCGTGGCTGGCGGTAATTATTCTTTTTTGTAGTGACCCGCTTGCTTGTCGTCTCCTTCCTATTTCAAGTGCCGCAGAAATTGCAATGGCTTTTGCGACTCCGATTCCTTTCACTCTCATTAAATCCTTTATTGAAAGCTTCCCTAACTCTGATAGATTGTCTTTACTCAGCTTCAAAACATCTTTTGCAAGATCAACAGCAGTCTTTTCTCGTGAACCGTTCAAAATGAGTATTGCCAGCAATTCAGAATCGCTGAGCGTATGAGCGCCATTCAATAGTAATTTTTCTCTTGGTCTATCGTTTTTTGCCCATTGCTTGATAGAGTATTTCTGCTCTTGCATCACCCAAGATTAACAAATAATTTAGGCTCAGAAAATACAACTTTTAGGGTATAGCCCTGAAGATTTGATCCAAACCTTTGAAAAACTAAATCCAAGACCGTATGAATAAGAGATCTGTATCCCCAATTGGCGCACTGCACCCAATTTTATTTTTTGCCGGTGTGTATATAGTCGTATTATTTTTTTCAATTTTTATTTGTTCAGCTCTTTTCTATAGTTGCAACACAACCAGCGTCAGCTATTCTGAAAAGGAACAAAAAATAACCGAGCCGCAAACAAATACCAACACCACCGCTATTGCCTCAGTAAAATAGGCCGGTTTATACACACCAACATTTTTCCCCGTCACAGGTTTGATTTGGGGTGAAGTATTATCTTCGCCGCTCCAAAGAAATCCCTTTGGAGTAATCAAATCAAAACATGTCAGCTGCCAAAATTTTTTCTGGTACGGGTTCACAAGGCTTAGCAGAACAAATTTGCAAAAGCTACGGAAGCCGGCTGGGAAAAGTCAATATTCAACGATTTAGCGACGGCGAGATCCTTCCAACTTTTATGGAGAGTATACGGGGCGATTTTGTTTTCCTGGTCCAAAGCACTCACTCACCCGCAGAAAACCTGATGGAGCTATTATTAATGATAGATGCAGCAAAAAGGGCTTCAGCTTATAAGATCATTGCAGTCATACCTTACTATGGTTATGCCCGCCAGGATAGAAAGGATAGGCCAAGGGTAGCAATCGGAAGTAAGTTGATTGCTAATATGATACAAGCTGCGGGCGCCGATCGGTTGATCACAATGGACCTACACGCTCCCCAGATCCAGGGGTATTTTGATATACCCGTTGACCATCTCGACAGCCATGCAGTTTTTATTCCTTACATAGAAAATCTGAGGCTTGAAAACCTTACCTTTGCCGCCCCCGACGTGGGAAGTGCAAACAGGATTAGAGAGATAGCGAGTTATTTTGAAGCTGAAATGGTGATCTGCGATAAGCACAGGAAAAGGGCGAATGAAATTGCAAGTATGGTGGTGATAGGGGATGTGACAGACAGAGATGTGGTAATTATTGATGATATATGTGATACTGGCGGTACATTGGCAAAAAGCGCAGCTCTTTTAATGGAAAAAGGTGCCAGGAGTGTAAGGGCGTTGATCACTCACCCGGTGCTCAGCGGAAAGGCATATGAGAATATTGAAAAAAGCGTGTTGGATGAATTAGTGGTTTGTGATACCATTCCTTTAAGGCAAACGACACCCAAAATAAAAATGATTTCTGTGGCTGAGCTGTTTGCGGTGGCTATAAGAAATGCTTTTGAAAATAAAAGTATTACAAGCTTGTTTGTGCATTCGCAAAGAAAGGATAGATAAGGAGCCGAAGAGAATTGCGGGATGTAAAGAGGGGTCTTCGACAAGCTCCGGATAAACTTGCAAGAGGGGGTAATAAGATTCACGGAGTGGGGAAGAAAATTTTCACGAGTAACTAATAAATAAACATACAATGAAATCAATTACGATCGAAGGACAACTGAGGACCGAAACCGGGAAGAAAGCCACCCGCCAACTTCGCTCTCAGGATTTGGTGCCCGGTGTAATTTATGGCGGTGAAAAGGAGATCAGCTTTGCTGCTCCTTCCATGGCTTTTAAAACATTCGTGTATACACCAGAATTTCAGAAAGCAGAAATCAAATTGAATGGCACTACTTACAATTGCATTTTGAAAGATCTGCAGTTTGATAAGGTAACCGACAAACTGATCCATATCGATTTGATGGAGCTTGTTGAAGACAAAAAAGTGATCGCTGATATTCCGATCAAGTTTACGGGGGTATCAAAAGGTGTAAAAGAGGGAGGTCATCTCGTCATTAAGATGAAATCGCTGAAGGTAAAATCTTTACCTAAATATTTAAAGGAACAAATTGAGGTAGACATTACAAATCTTGAGTTGAATGGTAACATTCGTGTTGAAGATGTAAAAGAAGCGAATTATGAAATTCTTAATTCGCCAAGAATTCCTATAGCATCGGTTGTATTGACACGCCAGTTGAAGCAAGAAGAAGCATCTGCTACACCTGCTGCCGGCGCTACGCCTGCTGCCGGAGCTGCTGCTCCTGCTGCGGCTGCTGCTCCAGCAGAAGAAAAGGAAAAAGGGAAGGGAAAGAAATAAGTTCACCTGCTTTAATAATAACCCACTTCAAACCGGAGTGGGTTTTTTATTTCTTTGATCACTTTTTTGAAAATATGAAGTTGCTATCTTTAAATAAGCTATAGTTTAGGTAATGAAATTTTTAATTGCAGGGCTTGGAAATTTTGGTAACGAGTATACACACACGAGGCATAATATTGGCTTTGATGTGGTAAATGCGTTTGTCCAAAAGCACGGCGGTAGTTTTACTTCGGCCAGGTTAGCATATACGTGCACGATAAAATGGAAAGGTAAAATTTTCATTTGCATATGCCCAACCACCTACATGAACTTAAGCGGAAATGCGGTAAAGTATTGGATGGACAAAGAAAAAATTACAATTGAAAATATCCTGGTAATAACAGATGATGTTTCACTTCCTTTAAATAAAATGAGGCTTCGCCCTTCGGGCAGTGATGGTGGTCATAACGGGTTGAGAAACGTGGAATCAATATTAGCATCACGAGCGTATCCGCGACTTCGATTTGGGATCGGGAATGAATATCCTAAGGGATTACAGGCAGATTTTGTATTGAGTAAATGGAGAAAAGAAGAAGAGCCATTGGTGAAATTAAAAATTGAAAGAGCAGTCGATGTAATAGAGAGCTTTGCAACCAGAGGCATCGATCTTACGATGAATGATGTTAACAGTACAGAATATTCAGTTTAGCTGGTATCACTCTGGCGGGACTTTTCATTCATTGTTCTTAATCGCTGGCAAAGAATTTTAATAAAACCTCTTGCTACTTCAGGTCTTTCGTCAAGCAATTCATAAAAAGGCTCCTGGTCTATTTTATACAGCGTACAGTCGGTATCAGCAGTGGCGCTCGCCGATCTTGTATCAGCATCCAATAGTGAAAGTTCACCAAATACTTCCTTGTCTTTCAGTATTGCAAGCGTTGTATTGCCCTTATGAATTCGTATGCTTCCCTGTTCAATAATATACATGCAATCTCCGGTTTCACCTTCTTTAAAAATTTCCACGCCCTGTTCATACTGCATTTCCTGCATCAGGGGGGCAAGATCAGCAAGAATGTTTTCAGGTGTGTCTTTAAATAAATTAAGAGATTTTAATACAAGTACTTTTTCAACCAACAACAACCTGTTTGCCTTTCCGTGTTCCATAAATTAAAAATAAACATTTCACTGGGCATACAGTGCTGTTTCTTTCAAAAGAAGGTTTTCAGAATTGGTAAATTTTTTTATGAGGGCAGCCGGTATTTCAGTACCTGTTTTTTTTGATATATATATTGTGCTTGCTTTGGTCCAGGCATTATAAAAAATTGGTTTTTCCTCCAGTATCCTGGAAAAAATAGTTTCTGTATTCTGCGTTTTGTTTTGCGACAGGAAGTTCTTCAGCGAATTATACCGGTGTTCAATATCTTCCGGTTCATATAGAAGATTAAAAGTCATTGCAAGATCTTTTTTGACGGTCATTTCAATCACCTCCATGGCATTTGCTACATTTTCTTTCTTTTTCATGTCTAATCCTTGCTTTATTTTGAATGCCTTTTCATGATCATAAAGACAACCAAAGAGACAGATCAATATATTCCTGATCTCGATAAGTTCAATGTTCAATGAACTGTTGATAACAACATACTTTTCATGCTGTTTGTCCAACTGGTTTTGCATTTGCAAGATCTCTACCCCGTATGTGAGATATGCAAATGCGATCTCTTCTAATTTTTCCTGGGTTTCAGGAGTCGCTTTGTAACGGCTTCGATGTAATGCCTTTGCTATTATACCCGAATCGGATGGAGACTGTTTCAGCAATTGAAGAAGGGTGGCCTGAGACTTATCGCCACCGATTTTTCCAAGCGTAAGAATTAATTTCTCTTTAAGAGATGGATTAATCCTGTTCGAGATATATTTTAGAATAACCGGGATGGCTTTTTCACCAGCCGCATGCAAAGCACTTCCTACATTTAGCGGATGCTCTTTAAAATAGAACATTGCTTTTTCAAGCAATTCCGGGGTGGCAGATTCTCCAATTGCTTTAAAAGCCGCTAATCGGAGGTTACGGTTTACAGTAAAGAGATCGGCATGATTTGGATGGCTGTATTCTTCTTTTACTTCAGTAAGGATCTGCAATGCCATTTGTTTATCCGTAATACGGGCTGATTGTATCAGGTTATCAATTAATTCTTCGGCACGTTGAAGATTTTCTTTACCGGAATTTTTAATCATGCCCGTAATTGCAGCAAGTCTTATTTTCGGATCATGGTGATGTAAATAATGTTTTTGATGATGGCGTTCATTTTCTTCTTTGCAGAGGGATTGGGCAGCGAGGTATTGAATTTCCTTATTGGTATCATGATCAGCAATGTATTTTAACTTCTCTTCGGCGCCTTTAATGTTACGATTCTGGATCAGGAGTAATGTCGTCTTTCTTATGTTATCGGAAGGATGATCAAGCAGTTTGAAAATAATTTCTTTACTGGCATTACTGATATGGCTGTTCAGCATTTGTAAAATATTTATAATTTCACTTTCATTACCAGTCTTAATTTTTTTCAGTACCTGTTGTTGAATTTCTTCATCAGAAAGTTTGAATTCGTCCTGGCTAAAAAACCGATTACTGATCGTTTTTAAAAGTGTATTATGATATGATTTATTTACAAGTAAAACTGAAATGATCCAGGAGATTGTAAGGAAGGCCAGGATGTAGCAAAGTACAAGTAGCTCATTACCCGATCTCATATTAATAAAAACGAGCAGCACGCCTGCAAAAAGAAACGCGAAAGGATCCATGATACCTTTTACAATGGCATGTGCTTTAGATCTTGCATTAGGATTCAGCGGCTGCATCACAGTCAAAAACACAGGATTCGTAATGGTTGTTCTTAATACCTCGATAGCGATTGCCGCCATTCCGAATGTGTAAAAAACCAATTTGCTTTCACCAAGTGCATATTGTGCATAAATAACAACTATCAGAAGCGTCAATAAGACAAGTGGTGTGATCAACAACGATTTTTTTATACCGATAGAACCAACAATGCGTCCGGTAAAAATTATTTTTACCAATATGGCGATGATCTGCGAACCTGCCATGAATAAGATAATAAAATTGGATAACGATTTATCATCGTAATTCCTTTCTTTTACTTCGGAGTAAAGCGAGTAATTGGTGATTGCAAGACATGCAGAAATAAGGAATGTCAACACGGCAAGTCTCCGGATAAGTGTATTCAGCGTATACCGTTTTACGAAAGCTTTAAATCCCCTTCCTTCTACAAATTCGACTATGTGATCTTTATGATGATGGTGGTGATGAACTACCCCTGATTTTGACAGTTTGTATAAAAAGGGTAGGGCGCCAAGCATAAAAAAGAACGCCGGCCAAAGCATATTGAGTGGCCCAATTGCTTTTACGAAAAAGTAAGCCATCGTATAGCCAATAAATTTTGCCGGAATATCCCCGGCGCTGATCACCGCAAATAACCGTTTGCTTTGTCGTACATCAAATAGTGTAGACGTTATGCTCCAAAAGCAAAGGTTGCTCGCTAAGTATAGAACATAATACCATGCAAATATTAAATAGTAAAACCAATCACCTTTTATCAAATTGCTGGTTATTTGTAAAATAAGAATACTTGCCGCCATGAAAATGATAACTATTGTACCCACACGGGTAAGGCGAAAGCGATGTTCAAATTTGTTGAATATCCACCCGGTAAAAAACAAAAGCGGAGACGAAATGATCATTACCCACGCAACCTGGGATGCGAAGAATTTTTCAAGAAAATGAGAGAATGAAGCCGTAAAGAAAAAAGCGATCCCGGTGCCCATGAAGAACTGGAGCCAAAAGAGTTGAGACACCACCCGCCATTCTGAGGTTCGTACATTTAATAGCTGAAGAAAAAATGGTCTTCTATTCATTTGTCCAATGACTCCTTTCTTTCAAAATAGCAAGATGTTTCAATTTGTTATCGTTCCTTTTTTTAATTGCGGTTTTTGTAAAGTAACGATGAGATTCAAAAAACTTTATTTGTATATGATCCCAAACACAATCTTCAGGAATAATTTTGAAAGTTATAAACTCTTTGTATAATTGACCGCTTATAGGTTCAAAATCTTTGCGACCAAGATAGTCAAGGTCAGCGTCACAAATTATTTGTTCTAACAAGGTATTTGGCGACTGCGGGATTTTTGTGGCCATTATCATTCCACATATTTTTTTAATATCATCTTCTTTAAAAACATTCTTAAGGTCTTCCGCAGCAATTTCACAACCTTTTTCTTCATGCCCTTTATAGATAAATAAAAAGCCACTGTCATGAAAAGCAGCAGCCGTTCTTAACAACAATAGATCCTGTTTATCCTCCACACCTTCCTGTTTTGCTATTATCTCGGCTTGTTTCATAACATCAAGTGTGTGGGAAAGATTATGATAGCCGAGCCGCGGATCGAGCTCCTTTTCAAGGCGGGTTAAAATCGGTTGCTTTATACTTGTAAAAAGATCAGACACCAAAAAGCTTTTATCTAAGATAATATAATGATAAGTAAATCCATTATTGTTAATTCAGCCGCGGAATTTGGGCTAAATATATTTATTTTTGATTATGATATATCCGGCCCTTTACCTATTTTAGCAGCCCCGACGCAATTTCCACCATCAAAAAATCCAGTTTTTTATGAAGCCTGAATATATGGGATGAACAGTCCATGCGTATTGTATCCGATGTATTTAACTAAACAAGCCTGATTATGAAGATATTTTGTATTGGCCGTAACTATGTAGCTCATGCCAAGGAATTGGGAAATGAGATACCGGAAGAACCGGTAGTTTTTATGAAACCAAAGAGTGCTTTATTACAGCCTCATACTCCTTTCTATTACCCTGAATTTACTAATGAACTTCATTATGAATGCGAGCTGGTACTTCGGATCAGCAAAAATGGAAAATATATTCAGGATAAATTTGCCAGTAAGTATTATGATGCAGTGACAACCGGAATCGATTTTACTGCGAGAGATATTCAAAATGATTTAAAAGCAAAAGGGCTTCCCTGGGAAAAAGCCAAATCATGGGATAACTCTGCTGCAATTGGCAAATGGATTCCTCTTACGGCTATTAAAAACAGGAAGGATATTAATTTTTGCTTATATAAAAACAAAGAACTGGTGCAGCAAAGCAATGCGAATCTTATGATCCATGACTTTGATACCATTGTTGCTTATATTTCCAATTATTTTTCTGTTAATATCGGGGACCTTGTGTTTACAGGCACACCAGCCGGTGTGGGAGAGTTAGTAGTTGGAGATGAATTGGAAGGTTTCATTGAAGATGATTCTTTGTTAACATTAGAAGTAAAATAAATAATAAAAGAAGTTTACAGACCAAAACCAACACAAAGCCATCCTGACCAGATCAGGACGGCTTTTTTAATTCTCACATACAACCGTTCGCCTTATTTTTGCTGACTTTAGATTGCATGTATGATCGACAAAGAAATTTTGCTGAAGGCTTTCCGGTTAATGTGCTGTGCAAAATCAATGGCTGAAATATATGATGCGAACCGCCAACTTTGCCAATATGTTCATTCAACTTCCCGCGGTCATGAAGCGATACAATTGGCAACTGCTTTTCAATTGGAAAATCATGATTACGTAAGTCCGTATTACCGGGACGAAAGCATGCTCCTTGGTTTGGGTTATTCTCCTTATGAATTAATGCTTCAACTGCTTACAAAAGCCAATGACCCTTTTACCGGCGGACGTTCTTATTATTCCCATCCTAATTCAAATGAAAAAGATAAGCCAAAGATCATTCATCAAAGCAGCGCCACAGGTATGCAAGCCATACCAACAACCGGTGTTGCACAGGGTATCCAATATCTTGAAATGACGAATTCACCGTTACTTCTGAAAAGCGCAAACGGAGATTCACCGGTAGCTATTTGTTCACTAGGCGATGGAAGTGTAACAGAAGGCGAAGTGAGTGAAGCATTTCAGTTTGCTGTGTTGAAGCAATTGCCAATTATTTACCTGGTGCAGGATAATGATTGGGGTATTAGTGCTACAGGTGATGAAACAAGAGCAATGAATGCTTATGAGTACGCTGATGGATTTAAAGGGTTGAGTAAGATTCAAATTGATGGGACTGATTTTACCCATTGCTATAAAATAATGGGGAACGTGGTAAATGAGGTTAGACGGACCAGGAATCCGTGGTTGGTTCATGCAAAAGTTCCATTGCTTAATCACCATACGAGTGGAGTGAGAAAGGATTTTTATCGAACTGACGAAGACCTTGCAAAAGACGCAATTGACGATCCATTTCCAAAGCTTAGAAAGTTTTTGATAGAACGTGGTGTAGATGAAAATGAATTGAACGGTATTGAAAAAGATATGACTGAGTTCATTAGTGATGAATTTTCAAAAGCTGTTAATGCTCCCGAACCAGATACCCAAAAAGCGACAGAACATATCTTTATCCCCACACAAGTGATCGAAGAAAAAGGAGACAGAACGCCTGCAGGTAAAGAAAAAATTATAATGGTTGATGCTGCTTTATTCGCCATTCGTGAATTAATGGAAGATCATCCTGAATGTATCTTCTTTGGACAAGATGTGGGCAGAAGACTTGGTGGAGTTTTCAGAGAAGCTGCAACGCTTGCCGAGCAATTTGGTGATCATCGTGTATTTAATACTGCGATCCAGGAGGCCTATATAATTGGTTCCACTGTTGGTTTAAGTGCAGTAGGGGTGAAACCTATCGTTGAGGTACAATTTGCCGATTATATTTATCCGGGTTTTAATCAGCTTGTTTCCGAAATTTCCAAATCATGTTACCTGAGCTGCGGTAAATATCCCGTATCAACAATCATTCGTGTACCGGTTGGTGCTTACGGTGGTGGTGGTCCGTATCATAGTGGGTGCGTTGAAACGACCTTGCTTTCCATCAAAGGCATTAAGGTTGCCTATCCATCAAATGCAGCAGATATGAAAGGACTAATGAAAGCCGCATATTATGATGGCAATCCTGTTGTAATGCTTGAGCATAAAGGGTTATACTGGAGTAAAGTGCCGGGTACCGAGGGAGCAAAAATGGTTGAACCGTCTAAAGATTATATCCTTCCTTTAGGGAAAGGGAATATCGTGTTGAAAGCAGATGAAAATAAGATTAAGAATGGTGAAACATGTTGCATCATTACTTATGGAATGGGTGTGTATTGGGCAAAAGCCGCAGCTAAAATTTTCGAAGAGCAAGTTGAAATAATAGACTTAAGAACTTTGTTTCCGTTAGATGAGGAAATGATCTTTGACGCTGTAAAAAAACATGGAAAATGCTTAGTGCTTACTGAAGAGCAACAAAACAATTCATTTGCCGAGGCATTAGCTGGCCGGATCTCAAAAGCTTGCTTTAAATGGCTTGACGGTCCGGTAGAAGTGCTGGGAGCAGCAAATATTCCCGCCATTCCATTAAATGTAAAGCTTGAAAATGCTGTGCTCCCTAATGCAGATAAGGTTACGGAAAAAATCAAAACCCTGTTAGCCTATTAAATAGAATAGCCGCATTCTTGCTCAATAGCGAACACAGCGCTGAACACTTCGCATCGTTCAGTGCAGGCTGTGCGTCGCAACTAAAGTCTGTTAGTAGTAATACAGCCTGCGTCATAATTTTCCACATATTAACAAAATGCCTGCAACAACAAATACGTTATAATCATCATGATTATATTTGTCGCTAATCAAACCCTTTAAATGAGCATTCCTAAAGGAAAACTTATTGCAATCGGAGGTGCGGAAGATAAAGGCACCGATCTTGAAACCGGGGAAGTCTATCGAAGTAATCTTAATTTTTTTGAGTTAGGCATTTTACGCCGCGTAGTACAGGAGGCTGGTGGTCCCAATGCAAGGATTGAGATCATCACCACAGCTTCTACTATTCCTATGGAAGTAGGAGAAAATTACCGGAACGCATTTGGAAAGATCGGTTGTATGAATGTTGACATTATGCATGTGCGTACCCGCCAGGATACACTTAATAAGGAATACCTGGATCGAATAAAGGCCTGCGATGCTGTAATGTTTAGTGGGGGTAATCAGTTACGCTTAAGCGTTACAGATGGGGGTACTGAATTTCTTGCTATCATGAAGCGACGCTATATGAATGAAGATTTCGTAATCGCCGGAACATCAGCCGGTGCAATGGCAATGAGTAAAACAATGATATACGAAGGGAATGCGACGAGGGCGCATTTGAAAGGTGAGGTAAAGATCACCACGGGGCTTGGATTTATTGATCCGGTAATTATCGATTCTCATTTTGAAAAGCGTGGAAGGTTTGGAAGACTGGCGCAGGCCGTTGCCACTAACCCCAGTTGTATCGGTATCGGTCTTGGAGAAGATACCGGGATGTTAATTACAGGTGGAGATAAGATGGAAGCGATAGGAAGCGGCCTGGTTGTGATCATTGACGGGCATGACATATTACATAATAATATTGGTGATATCCCTGATGGCAACCCTATCTCAATTGAGAATTTAAAAGTTCACTTTTGTGAGAAAGGAAATGGCTATATCATCAGTGAGAGAAAGTTTTTAATGGAAGCCAGCGAAGGAGCAGTTATTAAAAAGAATGTGGATGTTGAGTGATTGTTTGAGGTTTGATCCCGATAGCTATCGGGATTGAGGTTTGATGTTAGGAGCATTCATTTAAGGATGCTTTTTTGTTTTAAATTGTGGTCAAAGACTTTTTCATGAGACTTTTTCTATTTTCAATAGTCGTTTTGGTAACGTCATCTTTTGGTTTGCAAAAAAAGACAAGAGTTATTTTCTTTGGAGATTCGATAACACAGGCTGGCGTAAATGCAGGTGGCTATATTATGAGAATTGATAGCATGTGTAAGGCGGAAGGCAAAACGGATAATTATGAATTTATCGGTGCAGGTATCGGCGGCAATAAAGTGTATGATCTGTATTTAAGAATGGAAAACGATGTGCTTGCAAAGAACCCTGACCTGGTCGTTATATATGTTGGTGTAAATGATGTTTGGCACAAATCCTCCGGCACAGGCACTGATGCAGATAAGTTTGAAAAATTTTACCAGGCGATCATTGATAAATTAAAAGCAAAAAACATTAAGATTATTATTTGTACTCCTGCGGCAATAGGAGAGAAGACAGATTTCAGCAATCCACAGGATGGGGATATGAATGAATACAGCAATATTTTAAGACGAGTTGCTAAAAAGAATGAACTGTTACTAGTGGATCTGAGAAAAGCATTTCTTGATCATAACATAAAGAATAACCCTGAAAATAAAGACCGTGGCATTTTGACCACCGATAGAGTTCACCTGAATGCAAAAGGGAATCAACTGGTAGCGGATGAAATGTGGAGGGTAATAAAAAATCTATAACATTCCTTTGTCGGATTCCCATTTTCTTGAAGTTCTGCCTTCATTTGAAATAACTGTATAATTATTTTTATCAGCCCATTTCAAAACTTTTTTTCTTAGAAGTTTGGGATAAAAATGCGTGGCAACATTCTTAGTGTTTGGATATTCTTTGAACAAGCCGATCTTACTTAACACATCATAGCTTGCAGCTGCGCATCGCATACCGAAAATTGCATAATCATAAGGCGTTTTTGCAGCAACTGAATCAAACAATTTCTGAAGATCCATGTATTGATCTTCAGATACAGGGACAATTATGGTTTTCCATTTATCATCCCCGTCCCAGGAAACAGACTGATTGATACTAAAACCACCGCTTGGTTTTTTATTATGAGGAAAAAGAGGATTACTGCCCGGTGTGAAATCAAGTACCCGACCACCGGCTTCAATATTTACATGACCTCCTTTAATTCCGCCAAATAGTTTTGATTCTTGTTGATGATATCCTTTAGCCGGCCTGGAGCCGTAAAGAAAATTAATCTTAATAGTGTAAGTAGAATCGCTCGCAAAACAAGTGCTGAAAAGAAAAAAAGCAATAATAAAAAATATGATCCGCATCTTTTTATTTATTGATACAAAAATATCAACAAATAAATTTCAATCAGGAACCAAGCTGTTAAAATTAAGTGCAGTTTACGAGGTAGTAGTTCTTTTTCCCCTTTTGTACAAGGATGTACTTGTCGTGCAACAACAGACTATTGTCAATTGCAACATGAAAATCATCAATTTTTTTTCTGTTGATGCTTACGCCACCACCCTGCACTGTTTTTCGTGCTTCTCCTTTACTGGGGAAAATTTTTGTTTCTGCCAGGAATGTAACGACATCGATCCCTGAAGAAATTTTGCCTTTGAAAAAATCGATCTTTACTATTCCTTCCATGCCTTCCAATTCTTCCATCGTTAGATCTTCAGCAGCCGCATGTTGATTAGAAAATAATTTTTCTGTTGTTTCAAGGGCTTTTTTTAATTCATTTTCGCCATGCACGAATGTTGTTACTTCCGCCGCTAATTTCTTTTGCAATAATCTTTTTGCACCGTCTTTTTTATGTTCAGCTATTAATGAGTCAACAGTTGTTTTATCAAGAAATGTAAAGATCTTGATCCATTTTTCGGCATCCTCATCGCTGGCATTTAGCCAAAATTGATAGAATTGGTAAGGCGATGTTTTCGATGGATCAAGCCATACATTTCCTTTTTCTGTTTTACCAAACTTGCCACCGTCTGCTTTCGTTATTAACGGACAAGTAAATGCAAAGGCTTCGCCGCTACCTTTTCTGCGTATGAGCTCTGTTCCAGTCACGATATTTCCCCATTGATCACTACCGCCCATCTGCAGTTTTACATTTTTATTTTTATATAACCAGTAGAAGTCATAACCCTGTACCAATTGATAAGTAAATTCAGTAAAACTCATCCCGGTTTCTCCTTCTAATCTTTTTTTCACACTGTCTTTACTTGTCATATAATTCACCGTAATATGCTTCCCAACATCACGAATAAAATTCAGGAAAGACATCTCCTTAAACCAATCGTAGTTATTTACCATTTCTGCACAGTTGGGCTTTGAAGGATCAAAATCCAAATACTGCATAAGCTGCTTTTTGACGCCTTCCTGGTTATGACGTAATATTTCCTCACTCAATAAATTTCTCTCTTCACTTTTACCACTAGGGTCACCAACCATGCCCGTGGCTCCGCCAACAAGGGCAATGGGTTTATGCCCGGCCCTTTGTAAATGAACCAATAACAAAATGGGCACCAGGCTACCAATGTGAAGCGAGTCTGCAGTAGGGTCAAAGCCCACATAGCCGGCCGTCATTTCCTTATTTAATTGTTCTTCGGTTCCCGGCGTCATATCCTGGACCA
>CBFGXP010000011.1:0-36013 GCA_965652775.1 uncultured bacterium | reverse complement strand
AATGGTTAATGGTTTTTGATTAGGGGCCCCCGATTTCCATCGGGGGTTCTACATTATATACCTTCTGTAAATAAAAAAAGGCATTGCCAGCAATGCCCTTTTTTTACTCATGTCATATTGATTATTTGTTCTTGGGCTTGTCAAGCATGTATTCAAATCGTTTGCCACTGTATTCAGCCATATCGGGGATCGAGTCCACCTTGTATACCCCGGCTTCAAGTTTTTTCTTTGTTTCTTCAAAAGCTTTTAAAGTTGCATCGATATCTGCATCAGTATGTGCTGCAGAAGGAATAAGGCGATAAATGATATGGCCCTTTGGTATGACAGGATAAACAACTATAGAGGCAAAAATCCCATAATTCTCCCGGAGGTCCATTACCATCGCTGTTGCTTCTTCAACTCCACCTGTCATGTAAACTGGTGTTACAGGAGAATCGGTTTTACCAATATTGAATCCCTTTTCTTTTAAGCCGCTTTGTAACTTTTTGGCATTGCTCCAAAGTTTTGCTTTGAATTCGGGATGTGTTCTGAGAAGCTCCAATCTCTTTAAGTTACCGACCACCAATGGCATTGGTAGGCTCTTTGCAAATATCTGGCTGCGGATATTGTAACGGATATAATCAACAATATCTCCGGGACCCGCTATGAAGGCCCCGATAGACGCCATTGATTTTGCAAACGTGGAAAAATAAAGATCGATCTGGTCCTGGCAGCCTTGTTCTTCACCGGCGCCAGCCCCGGTTTTTCCAAGCGTACCGAATCCATGCGCATCATCTACCAGCAAACGAAAATCATATTTCTGTTTTAACGCACAGATCTCTTTTAATTTTCCCTGGTCACCTGCCATTCCAAAAACACCTTCTGTGATGACCAGTATTCCGCCGGCGCCTTGTTTTTCTATCAATGTCGTAGCACGTTGTAACTGCTTTTCGCAATCATCAACATCATTATGCTTGAATACATAACGATGACCCGTGTGAAGACGAAGACCGTCAATTATGCAGGCATGACTTTCTGCATCATACACAATAACATCATGACGGCTGCATAAAACATCTATCAGGCTGACCATTCCCTGGTAACCATAATTCAACAATGCACAATCCTCTTTGTATACAAAAGCGGCAAGTTCACTTTCCAATTGCTCATGCAGGTCACTGTTTCCACTCATCATACGGGCACCCATTGGCAATGCCAGGCCATATTTAGCTGCTGCATCTGCATCAGCTTTGCGAACTTCCGGATGATTGGCCAGCCCCAGGTAATTATTCAAACTCCAGACAATAACTTCTTTGCCGCGGAATCTCATCCGGCTGTTTATTTCCCCTTCCAGTTTTGGAAAAGCGAAATAGCCATGAGCCTGCTTGCGATGCTGGCCGATCGGACCATAATTTTTAAGTAAACGCTCAAAAATATCTGCCATATTTTGATAGTTGGTTTTTATATAATCGCCGCAAAGGTAAGGTTTAGAAGGCGTTTTAAAGGGGAATTTTAAACATAAACCCCCTACACGATGTTAATCCTTATTGATTGCCAATCAAATTCCTACATTAGCTTAATTGTCTCTTATACAACTGTATTGTATTCTCAAAACCCAGATAAATAGCGTCGCAAACAAGTGCATGCCCGATACTTACTTCATCAAGCCAGGGTATACTTTCTTTCAAAAATTTTAAATTGGACAGATCGAGGTCATGGCCTGCATTTAAACCAAGACCAAGCTTTTTAGCTTTTTTCGCCGCTTCTACATACGGTTTCACTGCAGCTTCTTTATCACCGCCAGCAAATTGTTTCGCATAGCCTTCCGTGTAAAGCTCAATTCGATCAGTGCCGGTTTCCGCAGCACCTTCTACCATGTTTATATCCGGATCGACAAATATTGAAACACGAATGCCTGACTTTTTAAAAACTGAAATAATATCCTTTAAATACTCTTTGTTTTTAATTGTATCCCATCCGTGATCGGAAGTTAACTGGCCAAGAGTATCGGGAACCAACGTGACCTGGTCTGGCCTTGTTTCTAAAACGAGATCAACAAACTTTTGTTCAGTACAGTTGCCTTCAATATTAAATTCTGTCGTGATGATCTTCTTAATTTCTCTTACATCATTGTAGCGAATATGACGTTCATCCGGGCGGGGATGAACAGTAACTCCATCGGCGCCGAAACGTTGTGTATCAATGGCAGCTTTTACCAAATCAGGATTATTACCTCCCCGGGAATTTCTTAATGTTGCAAACTTGTTGATGTTAACGGATAGTTTGGTCATGCGCAAATCTACAAATTCATATAAAAGTGCTTATTTTTTTAACTTATTCTATTTTGTTGTTTTGCTAAATTGCTTTTTTTAATATGCCATGAAATCAAGCCTTTTCCAATTTGTATTCTTTTTCGTTTCCATAACTTCTTTGGTTGCACAAGATGCTCCCTCTCCCGCAGAAGAAATAATGAATGAAGCTTTTGCAATTGCTAAAAAACAAGATAAAAAGGTATTGGTAATATTTCATGCATCCTGGTGCAGCTGGTGTCATAAGATGGATACTTCATTGAATGATCCATCGGTGAAAAAATTCTTTGATGACAATTTCGTCATCCGTCACCTTGTGGTGTTTGAATCAAAACAAAAGAAGAACCTGGAAAACCCGGGAGCCCTTGAAATGCTCACAAAATATAACGCTAAAGACGAAGGCATTCCATTCTGGCTCATATTTGATAAGGATGAAAAGTTTTTGGCTGATTCCCGCATGACCACTGTTGTAAATGGCGTTGAAAAACTTCAAAATACAGGTTGTCCTGCAACAAAGGAAGAAGTGGATTATTTTATACAAGTATTAAAAAAGACAACTTCATTAAAAGAAGATCAGCTTGAAAAGATCACGACAAGATTCAGGAAGAATGATCCCGGTTAAAAGTCTTTTTTACTGTTCCTGATCATTTCAGGGAAGCCCCATTTTTTTGAAAGAGCATTCACAGCCATTGCGATTCGTTTTGTTTTTGTTGGTTCAGTTTTCGCAGCATCGATCCATTTGCTGAAATAGTTTCGATGAGAACCGGTAAGTGTATTGAAAAAAGATTTGGCATCAGGATCATCATTCAGGCAGGCAATAAAATCTTCGTTGAGCTTATATCCTTCGGGATCTACCTGCAATTTTACGCTCAGCATTGCGCCTTTCTTCTTACGGATGCCTTTTCTTAGATCAGCATTTATTGTAAGGATAAAATCACCTTTGCCCATTGGTATCAAAGCAATCCCTCTAATTACAAAATTATCAAGCTTACCTTTTACACGAAAGCCTCTTCGGTTTCCCGGCATTAATTTTTCTGCGATGTCTGAAGGGACATCAATATAAGTCCAACCGGTTTTTTCGCCTTGTTTGCCAAATTGTTTTATTGTAGTGGTGAAATGAACCATCAACAACAAAAATAATATTTATCAACACATACTTTATTTTACTAAGATCCAGGCGCCCCATTTGTAAGGTTCATTGGGATACCTGTGTCTTATTTTCGCCCGTGCTGAATTAAATGATCCATCAATTGAGATACCCGATATCATATCTTTATAAAATTCAATCATAAATTCTGCGGTTACTTTATCAGGAACAGTCCAAAGACTCATTACGAGATTTTTGACTCCGGCAATTTTAAATGCCCTTTGTAAGCCATAAACACCCTCATATCCCACAATGTCACCAAGCCCGGTTTCACATGCGGAGAGCACCGCTAATTTGGTGTTTGCCAGATTTAAGTCTGCGATCTCATACGCTGTAAGGACACCATCCTGTATTCCTTTGATTGGTTTATTATCCCAGGCATAATTTGCTCCTGTAAATAAAAGGCCTGATCGCATCAATGGATTTTCGGCGTTTGTAAAAGCCTTTGCTTCTAGTATATTGTATTTGCTTTGTCTTTTTGCAGGATCACTATAAAAAAAACCATGTGTGGCTAAATGGATTATTGCTGGCGAATTTTGCCCTTTAAGTATTTTCACCGATTCTTCAGTTGCATCCCAGCCGGTCAATAAGGTTGAAGCTATATTGGAATTTTTTGCTAATTGATCGATCGCTTCAACTTCGGTTTTGGTTTCTGGCAGGTAATCCCATCGTCCACTTCTTTCGCCCAAAATCGATATCCCCCGGCTTGCAAAACTGTTTGTATTAAATTTTGCAACGGCCTGTTTTAGCGCCATAGAATCACCATCGTAAAACATCCCACCATATAAATAAAGTTTATCAGATTTGTCGAGATGATCTTTAGAAGTCTCAATCAGCAATGCCGTACTATTTAACTGAATAAATTTATATTTATCACAAACTCTTTGTTCATTGTTGTTTGATAAAATAGTTATTGGCATCTTGTATAATTCCCCCGAACTGGAAAAATAGATACTTGAAATACCTGTAAGATTCTTTTCAATAGGAGCCCAAACTAAGTTGTACAATTCAGCATTGTTGTACAGGGAGTTTATTGCTTTTTCGTTGTTAGCTGACTTGGTTCTGTTCAAAATCTCATCAAGCTTGCTTTTGTTGAAAAGCGGGATCGTTAGGGGAGTAGGGCTGTGTTTTGTTAAAAGCAAAGCAATATAAAAAACAGAGTCTGGTGTATTGTAATGAGTGAATTCAATGGCGGCCTCATCGGGTTTCAGGTATTTGATTAAATCACGTGCCTGCAATGCACGAAACTGATCCTTAATAAACGCCCCTGAAACGCGGGCTATTTTCTTTTCCATCTTTTCAGCTTCCTCTACCAGTTTTTCATATTGAAACTTTTCTTCGGAGGGGAGCGATGCCTGGAATACTATTTTTTTCCTTACGTCCAGGTAATCGGTCACCAGACCGGCATATTCCGGATCACTTCTAATATTTGTTCTGTTAGCAAGGACAGATGTTTTTAATAAAAGATTTTTTAAAATAAGTTGACAATCGTAAGCGAGTTCGGAAAGTTCAGATTTATGAGTTGTGAGTGCTAAAATATTGAGCTCGTTAAAAAAATTAGCGGTTGTTTGTGTATATACCAGCTTTTCATTTTCCGACATAAAGCGAAAATTCTTTTCAAGGGTCTTTGAAATAGTTTGAATGCTTTTCTTTAATTCTTCGATTGCTTCTTCTTGCTTTCCCCATTTAAAAAGGTTGATACTTTTTTTCAACAGTAGATTAGAATAGGCTTTTGAGTCAGCGACCCCGGTGTTTTTCCTGTAATCGAGTTGCATTGAATACACCAGGTCGGCTTCCTGGTATTGTTTTTTTTTCGTGTACAGGTATGCTTTTGTCGCGAGATAAGAATTATATGTATAGGTGGAAGAAAAATTTTTTCCTTCAAAAAAAATATCAAGGATCTTTAATACCGAGTCAGTCTCATGTTCCAGTTTTTTTATTTGGTAATAATCAATTAAAAATAACCAGCTAAATACCCGGGCAGCTTTTTGTACGCTGTCGATCCGTTGGGATGTTTTTTTCAGGTCTTTTGCTAATAGCTCGATGTTGGCTGAGTCTGTGCCGGAAAAGTAAATATCACAAAGCCGGAATAATGTGTAATAGTAGTTTACATTATCTTTTTGAAAAGTGTTTTCGAATATTTTCTTTGCCTTCAACAAATGCCTCTCACTCTTAATATAATCGCCAAGGCTGTAGTAAAAATTGCCCATGCGGTATAAAGCCTCTCCATAAATAGGATGTGTTTCATTAAAATTTCTTAGTACCCACGATTCAAGCTCTGCATATACATTTTCTGCCATCTCCAACTCTTCGATAAGTAAAAGATAAGAGCCATAATTAGATTTGCCAACGATATATGATTGGGGATCGGTTCTTAAAGTGTATTCTTCATCATAATATTTTTCACTTTCTTTAAATGATGCGACACCTTCGGCATGCCTGTTTGTATGTGTATAGCTCATCGCAAGTGAACTATATATAGCTTCAAGAAAAAATTTAATATCTTCTTTTTTGTAGGTTAAATCGAAGGTTCTTGCGACAGTTATTGAGGGATCGTAATAAATATTTTTCAGAATGCTAAGACATTTTTCCTGGTATTTGATTCTACTCGGCAAATCCTTTTGCAGTTTGCACTGGAAAACAAGAGCAGACCAGTATTTAATATCATTCTTTCCGAAGCGTTTTAAGGTCAATTCTTCAAGCTCATCTACAATTGGCCTGCACACAGAATAATTTCTTTGCAAGCCGTTTACGATAGCGGTATAATATAAGACATAAGGATAAGCAGTGTCGGCTTTTTCTTTATTGGTCTTATATGTTGTAAGGATCTGGGCCGCGTATTCGCATGCCTTACTCATCTGCCCTGAACTATACATGCGGATCAGCTCATTTAAATCGGTTACAAACGCAGGGTTTTGTGATCGGGCTGAAATGAAAGTTAGCAAGCACAAAAGCAGACTAAAGAAATGTAATTTTCGCATAACTAAAAGCCAGCGGTCTTTCCGGAAACTGGGTCAAAAATTGTAGGGTCAATAGGAGGGTTGATTATTATTTTATTTACGAAAGCCTTTCCCGGTCCCAGGGTTAATGCAAAAGGAAAAACATATCCTTCTTTCGTTTTCTGATAATTAGCAAAAAGGCTTTCCCAAACTTGTTCTTTCCCATTCACTGAAATATTCATCGTAGTTTTTGTGATATAGAATGTTTCAGCACTAATGTATGTTGTCATTTGCTTCCCGTCTTCTAAAGTAATGAGCAATTTGTAGCAGGGCAGATCGTCAACATCTTCCATACCATGGTATTCTATTTTATTGTTTTTTTCCTTAAAATTATAAAGAGCACCCTGGAGATCCATGTAAGGAAGATATGTGCTTAGCTCATCTGCTTTTAACGACAAAGGCTCTTTCATGCCTTGAAATGGAAAATATTGCCAACCTCCTTTTTGAGTGATGATAACGTAGCCGGGTGTTTTCATTAATGATACATTGTATCGCTGAGCCTCCCTGTTTTTTAAATACCCTTTTAACGGGAGTTCAAAACCTTCGAGTCGGAATGTGCCCTCCATGATGATTGTGTTCAGAGAATCTAATTTCTCTCTTCCGCCCATGGCGGCAATATGCTTCTCTACTATATTACTTAAGGATTGAGCAGTAACGGTATAGCCGTTAATAAGAAAAATCAAAAGCGTGCCGTAAATAAGTCGGTTTGGGATTAAATGGAATGACATTGTTGTGAGGTGGCTTGATGTAAAAAATAAATTGCCACATCAATATATCTAAGAATTGATTAACACCCAAATAATAAAACGAAAGGCTGAGTAAGTTTAGTTCCGGGCTTTGAATTCAGTGTTAGTTAGCGATCAAACTATTACTGGTGGCTAATTTCGTCCTCTATTGCCTCGTGCAATTGCTCTTCATACTGGCAGATCCATTTCGGAAGCAGAGTCGAGCTGAGTTTCCATGTCCCGTTTTCTTTTAACATTGAGAAAATAATACGGTTGCCACGATCATCGACCGTATCTACGGAACATTTTTCTTCACTGCCGGTACCTGTTTTTCTGAAATTGAATTCTCTTAAGCGGCCCTCGGTTTTTATCAGCCGGGAAAACTGAATGTTTTTCACAAATTGTATTGGCATAGTCTCTATTTGTTAGGAGGTTTACAAGCAATTTTTATGCTATACTTTGTAATTATAAAAATTACATGATAAAAAAAGATTAATGTCTATTGAACGAAATTTTTAGGCCAGCTAATATACTTTTTTAATATTTATTTAGTCGTAAACCCATTTTAAAATAAAACCCCGGGGCCTTTACTTTGGTTATTAAAAGCTCCGGGGTCGTCCAGGCCAAAAAAATTCAAAACAGTTAGTGATGTTCCAACTCAGGCATTTTGGCTGCAAGAATATCAATTCTTTCAATTGTCGGAGGCTTCGAGAAAAGTTCAGATGCTTTTTCGTTTAGAGCTTTTGCAACTTCGCCATTCAAATGCGTTTCTCGCCCTTTATTATCAGAAAACGTGTCAAATATGCCATAAGAAGTGGGTCCAAGTTTCAGCGCATACCAGGTTATAGTTCCGGGTTCTCTGTTTACGACGGCAAGTCCTTCCCTTAAGAATTTTTCTACTTCTGCTTCTTTACCTTTTTTGGCTTCAAGCTGAACCCATAGTGCAACATTTGGCATAATTTCATTTTTAAAGACCAAGTAATGACACAACAACTATTCCAAAAGGTTTTAGAAATTAGTGGTGCAAAAGATTTAGTTGAAAGACTAAAATAAGCCTGCTATCTAACAATGCCTTAGAAGTCTTTCTTAATTTTATAAGAGATTACTTGGAAGGTGGCGGAGGGTTATCCGAATTAAAGCAATCACGAAACATTTTCCATTTACCATCCTCCATTTTCCATAAAGCGAGATATTTGCCCTTATCGATTTCCTTACCTTCCTTGCTCATTATATATGTGCCTTCTTCGCTTAGCAATTCTTCGGTTCCCCATACGTCTACAACTGTTGGTCTGAGCTCAAATTGACCAAGGATTTGGAACATTTGGGAAAATGCAGTTTGGATAGCGCTTTTACCAGAAGCTGCGGGCATATTTGCAGCCATCAGCTTTGCATCAGAAGTATAAAGGTTGGTAATACTAACTGAATCACTTTTTGCAACAAAGGAAGCTAGATCGGCATTCGAAGATTCTATCGCTTTTTTTGCGCCGGCGATGTCAAAAGTTGGTTTTATTTCTGCAGTTGTTGAAGAAGCCGTTTTGTCGGCGCAAGAGATAAATGACAGCGACCCAATCGAAAAGATCGCAAGTGTTGTTAGCAGTTGTTTCATAAAAAACCATTTTTTGGTGGAAAATATTTGAACGCAGAAAGGTACATTTTTTCTGAAACGAAAAATCATGACGGGGCGGATCTAGGTATGTCAGTTGCCATGAAAATACCTGGATCGGTTCGGTATCAAAATAAAAAAGTCCCGATTTTATTCGGAACTCTTATTTTTAAACGGAATTCTTAATATCTATAATGTTCAGGTTTGAACGGTCCACTCTTTGGAATGCCAAGATAATCGGCCTGCTCAGTGCTTAACTCATCCAGTTCAACACCGATCTTGGAAAGATGAAGTCTTGCCACTTTTTCATCAAGATGTTTTGGCAGCACATACACTTTGTTTTCATAATTCTTATGGTTGTTCCAAAGCTCTATTTGTGCTAATGTTTGATTTGTAAATGAATTACTCATAACAAAACTTGGGTGGCCGGTGGCGCAACCAAGATTTACCAAACGACCTTCCGCAAGAAGAATTATATCTTTTCCGTCGATATTATAAACATCTACCTGCGGCTTAATTGTATCTTTTGTTTTGCCATAGTTATTATTTAACCATGCTACATCAATTTCAATGTCAAAATGACCAATGTTACATACGATGGCCTTATCTTTCATGCTGCGAAAATGTTTTTCAGTGATAAGGTCACGGCAACCTGAAGCAGTAACAATTATGTCAGCTTCTTTTACTGCATCAGCCATTTTCTTTACTTCAAAACCGTCCATTGCTGCCTGTAACGCACAAATAGGATCAATTTCAGTTACGATAACACGGCAACCTGCACCTTTTAATGACGCTGCAGAACCTTTGCCTACATCGCCATACCCTCCAACAACTGCTACTTTACCCGCCATCATTACATCTGTGGCACGACGAATAGCATCAACCAAACTTTCTTTACAGCCATATTTATTATCAAACTTGCTTTTAGTAACAGAATCATTTACATTAATACATGGTACAGGTAAGGTGCCTTTTTGCACTCTCTCATACAGCCGATGTACACCGGTAGTAGTTTCCTCGCTTATACCTTTTAAGTGTTGGATCAACTCAGAATATTTGTCTAAAACTATATTTGTAAGATCACCGCCATCATCAAGGATCATATTTAAAGGGCGATCTGCACTCCCAAAAAATAAAGTTTGCTCAATGCACCAATCCGCTTCTTCAAGGGTTTGCCCTTTCCAGGCAAATACGCCGACACCGGTAGCAGCTACAGCAGCAGCAGCGTGGTCCTGGGTAGAGAAGATATTACAAGAGCTCCATTTTACTTCGGCACCGAGTTCTATTAAAGTCTCGATCAGCACTGCAGTTTGAATGGTCATGTGGAGGCAACCAGCAATACGGGCACCCTTTAGCGGTTTTTTCGGTCCGTATTCCTTTCGGATTGCCATCAGGCCAGGCATTTCTGCTTCGGCGAGACGAATTTCTTTTCGTCCCCATTCCGCAAGGGATAGGTCTTTTACTTTATGAGACAGTTTAAAGTCGATGTGTGAGGTTGTTGTTGCTGACATGGTTTTTAAATTAAGAATTATGAGTTAAAAATATTCAATTCTTTTTTGTGCTCCTTCGTTCCAGAATTAGATGATCATGTTCACAAAGGAAGCACGAAGCGTCAAAGTTAGAGTAAATAGGTAAAACGACTGACTTATTGTAAAAAATTGGAATAATAAGACAAATATTTCGTTTATTGTAGGATAAACACCTATTTGTCTATGGCAAAAGCATTCAAAAAAGAAGAATCTACTACACAGGTTGCGTTGGATCAAAAAGACCTTGCGATATTGAAGATGTTACAATACAACGCAAGGATCACTATAAAAGAAATTTCTGACAAAGTCAATCTGAGCACAACACCTGTATATGAGCGGATCAAATGGATGGAAGAAACGGGAGTGATCAGGCAATATGCAACGCTTGTCAATCCTGCAAAACTTAACAAGCATTTGATGGTGATCGTGTATGTTTCACTGAAGCAGCACAATAAAACTGCAGGATCAAAATTTGTAAAAGCGATCCATGAAATGAACGAAGTGCTGGAATGCTACAGCATCTCCGGGGAATTTGATTTTATGCTAAAGGTGCTGGTGGAGGATATGAATATCTATTATAATTTTCATGTGAATCGCCTTTCCGAGATAGAAAATATTGGGAATGTGCAGAGTGTTTTTGTCATGGGGGTCGTTAAGGAGACACATATTTTAGTTTGATTTCCCATTGCCGCTCGTTTCATTCCGCTTCTACAGCCTTTCGTTTTGCGGATGGATCGAAATCGATTTTTGCAGCGTTCATTACAAGGTTCTAAAAGGTTGTAAAGAAAAATGTAATTAAAGTCTGCAAATCTGTAATTTGCTTCGACCTAATTGGATTAACTTGTGAATAGTTAAACAAACGGGCAACTGATGTGGCCGACTTGCCGTCATCCAACACTTGTAATCCGCATTTATTATGAAAAAGATATTACTCTTTACCGGGTTTTTACTAATTATCGGTTCCGTTTTTGCACAAAAGAACAAAAGCAAGGGCGAACAAAAGTTTGATAAGAAACTTTTGTGTCCATTTGAAAATGGGATGGGACGTGAACCAAAGGAAGCCTTTACCTGGGATCCTCCCGATAAAAAGGTAATAATGATAAGCAGGGTTGACACAGCGATCCGCAGCTGTATTGATGCACAAGTTCTAAGCATTAATCCAACAGAAGATGGCCGGTATGAAATAGTGATTTATTATAAAGAATATTATTTCTGGTATTATGGCATTTCTAAAGCTTTAGTAAATGTGAATCAGCAGATAAAAGCAGGGCAGGTATTAGGCAATTATACTTTCGGCAAGGAAATGGAATTCCGGATGTTTAAAGATGAAGAGCCAATGGATCCACGGGAATACCTGGAATGCAGAGTAGGAGAGGAAAAGAAAGAGTAAACAGAAAGCTTAACCAAATAAATTTATTAAATGCCGGCATACGATACAGTCTCACAAGCAGTAAATGACCTAAAACAAAGGGGCTATACATTAGATTTTAATCTTAAGGGAAGTAGTCTTGAATGTGTAGGCCAAAAATTCAATCCTAAAGAATTTGAAATTACAGAATTTCATCGCTTTGAAGGTAACAGTGATCCCGGTGATGAAGCTATAGTATATGCTATCGAATCCCGCACTGGTTTGAAAGGTGTATTAGTGAATGCTTTCGGGGTTTATTCAGAACCGCTGAGCGATGAAATGGTAAAGAAACTTAGCTTTCACAAAAATTAACAAGCATGGAATTAAAACGTATCGTCTTTCTTTTTTTCTTTTTCGTTCCGGGTTTATTTCTACAGGCGCAGCGTGATAGTTTGAGATTAGTTTGTCCTCTTGTCAACGGCGTTTCAAAAGCTATCAGGGCAAGCGATAAAGATTATCAGAAATCATCTGAGTACGGAGTTATCCTTACAAGCAAAATTGATAGTACTGTACAGGCTGTTCATGAAGGCGCAGTGGTTATCGTTGCAAGAACAGAAGATACCAAGTATGATGTGGTTTTACAATACAAGAATTTTTATTTCTGGTTTGCGGGAGTGCTTACTCCGAAAGTAAGACAGGGCACCAGAGTAAAAGCAGGAGATATCATCGGCACTTACAAACCGGGCGACATGCTTGAAATGCTCATGTTCCAGCAGGAGGAACCCGTCAATCCGAGAAAGTATTTGAAATGTAATTAAGTATTAAGTTATGGGTTAAAAGGGGTAAACTATGCCTGTGCGAACTTAAACTTACTACATGGCACTTATAACTTCTTCTCCATTATATAGTCATTCATAAAGAATCCCCTGCCGATATCAAGGTTAATAAAATCGGTTTCAATAAACCCAAGTCGTTCATAAAAAGCTTTTGCACTATTGTGTTGGTTCACTTGTAAAAAAAGAGAAACTGCATTGTGTTTTTTTATTTCTTCCAGTATGTAATTAATTACATATTTACCGGTACCTTTTCCCTGTTGATCCTGGAGAATATAGATCTTATTTAATTTCCATCGCTGAGGCTCTTCTTCATTATAAGACGCGAACCCGCAGGGTTTGTTTTCTTCGTATACAATGATAAATTGACAGCCCTCGATTGTCATTTGTTTTTCTAAAGACTCTTTGCTGTACATCATTTCCAGCATATAATCGATCTGTTCTTGTGTAAGAATTGAAGCATAGGTCTGCGGCCAAATACGGTATGTTAGCTCACGTATGAGTGGTATATCTGCGACAGTTGCTTTTCTTATTTCAAACATTCTTCTTGTTTTTTGGGAAGATAAGAAAAGTAGATGTGAGATAAACCGGCTTTTCGGCTTTTACAAAATCAACCGGGGAAAAAATAATTATCTTCATTTATGCATTTCAATAAAATAGGTTTTACCGTCTTTGTATTTTTCATGCAGGGTCAACTTGTCACTGCACAGGAAGTCATTCCTTCTTATATTCTTACAACCGGCAAATTACCACAGCTTGCTTATAGCACTGGTGAAGACAGGCTGGGTAGTTCCAAAATGGGTTATATCGACACATCTGTCGCAATGAAAGTGCTTGACACTGTAAAAAATTTATACAAGGTTCAACTCTCTGTATCCCATTATGCATTTATTGAAAAAGTTTATACACAACCGATCATCGATACAACATTGCCAATCGTTTTATGTGAAAGCTGGCGGGTAAAAGGGGGAGATGAATTTGATTCTGTTAGTTTTTCACTTAATGGCAGAGTTCCTTATAAAAGTTGGATGGAGATAAATCCGTCCAGAATAAGAATTGAATTGTACAATGTACAAAGCAACATAAACTGGATAACACAATTGTCCTCAGCCAAAATGGTAAAAAATGTTTGGTATGAACAAACAGAAAGTGATGTTTTACTGATTACAATTGAGCTCGTTAAACAACAGCATTACGGATATAGCATTGGTTACAATGGAAGATCGTTGCTTTTGAAATTGAGAAGAATGCCCGCTGATATCCGCAGAATGACCATTGCAATTGATGCAGGACATGGAGGGACCAACCTCGGAGCAAGTGGTGTCAATTCAGGGATACTTGAAAAAGATTATACAATTCTTTTTGCCAAAGAACTTCAGAAAATATTAAAGAAGCAAAAAATAAAAGTATTGATGGTAAGAGAGACTGATACCACTATCGAGAATAAAGACCGTGTGTTGTGGGCACAACAAAATAATCCAGACGTTCTTATTTCCTTTCATTTGAATTCGTCAGGCCGCAACACCGCAAAAGGTGTTTCCACCTATTACAAGCATGTTGGTTATCGTTCGTTTACACAAAGCATTTTAAAAAAATTACTGGAAATAAAAAACCTTGAGGAGTTTGGGAATATCGGCAGTTTTAATTTTCAGCCAATACAGCCGACAGAATTTCCAAGCTGCCTTGTAGAAGTTGCTTTTCTTAGCAACGAACAAGATGAAAAAATGATACTTGATCCTAAATTCAGATACAAAGTTGCATACCAGGTCTATTTGGGTATCAAAGATTGGATGAAGCAATGGAAGTAAACCCGGGAATAAGAAGGAGTTTGGCTGACCCCATTTTTTTATTCACCTTTCTTATCCTTTTTCCCAAAAATTTTCTGGAAAATATTTTTCTTTTTTACAGTGTCTTTTATCGGGTCGCCGATTTTTGCAGGCTCTGTTGGTTGATCATCTTTGTTGGGCCTTTTCTCTTTACCATCTTCAGTTACCGGTTTACTTTCCGGGCCGATATATTCCCTGGTCCTCATTATTTCAAAATCTGATTCATTACCCACTCCCTGGTCTTCGCCTTCTGCGGCAGGGGGAGGTATCGCATCAATCAGGTTCAAAGGATCCGCGCTGTTCATTTCTAATTCCAGATCATCGGGCTTTGAAAACCTTGCATCCTTGTCGATGCCTAATTTTTTATCAGCATATACTTTTTTGTAAAAGGCCTCCCATATCGGTCTGGCTGCGTATCCGCCATAACCTTGCGCATTATTTTTATTTAAGCGTATAAACCTGTCATCACAACCTACCCAAACACCGGTCAACAATTGTGGTGTATACCCCATGAACCACGCATCACTATTATCATTGGTAGTCCCTGTTTTACCACCCATTTCAGCTGCACCCAGCCTGCTTCTTAAGCCTGAGGCAGTGCCTGCATCAACTGTACCCTGCATCATACGAACCATTTTATAAGCTGTTATTTCGCTAATTGCTTCTTTGCGGTTTACGCTGTAGTCAAATCTTTTGATTACGTTGCCATTCCTGTCTTCAATGCGGCTGATGTACCATGGCTTTGTAGAAAAGCCACCACCTGCAAAAACGGTATAGCCCCAAAGCATTTCATATAACGAAAGATCGCAGGCGCCAAGCGCATTTGATGGATGTGGTCCAATATCAGTAGGAATCCCAATACGGTTTACAAATTCTTCAAAAGCTTCCGGACCCACTTGTTTCATTATGTAAGCGCTGGCACAGTTGCGTGACCAGGCCAGTGCGGATGCCATTGTCATTGTTCGACCGGTACAAGATCCCCCTGTTGCCGGCACGAGCCGATCCCGTCCAAAATTTTGTTGTACATCTTCTACTGGTGTTTCGGGCGAAAAGCCACGTTCTTCCATTGCCTGCGCATATAAAAATGGTTTGATCGACGAACCGACTTGTCTCTTCGTCCTTAAATTAACATGGTCATATTTAAAAGTTTTGAAATTCACACCTCCAACCCATGCTTTTATTTCACCCGTTACCGGATCCATCGCCATAAAAGATGCCTGCATGATCTGCCTGTGATATTTAATAGAATCATAAGGAGTCATCGTGGTATCTTTTTCACGCTTGGCATTCCATGCAAATACTTTCATTGGCACTTTCTTTTTAAAAGCCCGTTTGATCTCCTCATCGCTAAATCCTTCTTCTTTCATACTCGCCCAGCGATCACTTTGTTTCATAGCAGTCTGCAAAACATTTTCATAATCTTCCCATACTTTTCCACTTTTTATACTGCCGGTTGCATTTAATATTTTTTGCATATTTGGCATCCATGCTGCAATGGCCTCTTCGGCATATTCCTGCATACGGGGATTAATGGTCGTATATATTTTTAATCCGTCATCATAAATATCATAACTCTCACCATCTGGTTTTTTTATTCCTTTCAGGATCGTTTTCAGGTCTTCACGCAGTACTTCCCGGAAATAAGGGGCATAACCCGTGTTTTCGTCCTGCTTCTTGAAGTTAGTTACGATAGGTTGCAGTTTCAGTTTATTAAATTCTGCGCTACCCAGCTTATTATTTTTTACCATTTGGCTGAGAACCACATTTCTCCTGTCAAAAGCTGCTTTATAATTACGCTGGGGATTATAAAGTGTGTTGCCTTTCAGCATTCCAACCAATACGGCGGCTTCTTCCACTTTTAACCTGTCTGGTTCCTTTTGGAAAAAAGTAAGACTTGCATTCCGAATGCCATAAACATTATTGCCAAATGGAACGGCATTAAGATAAAGGGCAATGATCTCTTCTTTGGTAAAATTTCTTTCCAGCTTAACAGCAATGATCCATTCTTTTAGTTTTTGTATTACACGAATGGCTTTACTTTTTCTTTCATGATCTAGTAAGGCTTTTGCTAATTGTTGAGAGATGGTGCTGCCTCCACCTTTTGTGCCGATCGACAAGAGAGCACGAAGTGTAGCCTGAAAATCAATACCAGAGTGATTATAAAATCTTTCATCTTCAGTCGCGATAAGAGCATCGATCGCATATCTTGAAATCTCATTATAATTTACATTACTGCGGTTGCCTTTTTCCAGGTAATATTTTCCCATCAACGTTCCATCATCGGCGTACACTTCGGTTGCTTGCAATATGCTTGGGTTTTCTAATTTTTTTAATGACGGCATCGGACCAAAAACTCCCCAGCTTGCGAGTAATACCAGTAATATAAAAGCTACAAAACCGCCGAAGAAAATTTGCCAGAAGATCTTGACACTTTTTTTCATTGTGAATGATGTTTAGGAGTGTGACGAGAATGCCTCAAATAGAATACCACAATATGCTTTCAAAGCTAATAAAATAGATGAGCTTTGATAAGAAACAAATCCTTAAAATTTACCAGGTAGATTTTTTTCGATGAATTGCTTGTAAAGACCGATATCCTGTTGCGTTTTCAATAATTCAAGATTAGCCGCAGAAATGATTGTAAAACTGTATTTATCGGCAGCAAGCCATGGAATAATTTGAGAGTTACTGACAGGTTTGACAGTTTGGACATATTCTGCAGCGGCTTGTGCATTATCAAAATTGCCAATTAATAGCACTTTGTATTCTGAATTGATCGGCGTAATCGTGTATTCAAATTGTTTGTTATAATATTTACCCCTGTTGTAAATATTAAAAGCGTTCTTGGTTTCATTTATCCAAACCATATCAACTTTACTAAGTATTACTACGGCATAATATTTATCGTCTGGTTTGAAAGTATAAGCTGTGATTATCGGCCTGTTTGCAATTGTATCGGTCGTCTTCACTACAGGTTTTTCATCAATAGTTTTTATCGCTTCCTTTGGTTTGTCTTTTTGTGGCAGTGGTGTAAAAGCTACCGTATCTGTTGCCACAGCCGTATCAATTATCACTTTAGGTTTTTCTTCTTCAACTCTTTGCACATTCAACCTGGACAATTCATCTTCTATTTGTTGCCTGCGGCCTAAAACATTCAGCATTGTTGCCGCTTTCGCTGCCATTGGTGTATTTGGCTTTTGCGAGATGATTGCATTCAATATTTGTGTGGCCTTAGCATCATCTTTTTGTTTAATGTAATAAACGGATTCAATGTACATCAATTGCGGCGTCCAGTAATTAGAGCCGTATAAGCTGTCTGCCATGGCTTTGTCGCTAACAGCTTTTGCAAAATCTCCTTCTATAAAAAGGTTATAAATTTCGTCGTATGCTTTTGTTGCTTCCGGATTCAGGTTGCTTCCCGGGTCTTTGCCTGTTGATACGATCGTGGTTAAACGATTGCCGGCAAATTTCTGTTCCATCTGCTTTTTCACCTGGTCTGCTTTTGAAGCATCACCAGTTTTTTTATAGCAATAGTTAAGTGTAAATAACACTTCATCCATTTTTTTAAACGTTGGAAAACGAGCTACCAATTCTTCATTTACCCTAATTGCAGCTGCGCAGTCTTCAAGGTCATTTGCAATAGATTTTCCAAGAATATACAGTGCTTCACTCAAGGAGTCGTTTGATAATTTCAATTGCTCAGCTGTAAGCGGAAGATTTGCATATAATGCATCAAAGGATAATTCACCTGGCGCTGATGTTGTCTCTATCTTGCTTGCGTTATCCGTTGCAGCGGGAACTGTTTTATTTGCTTGCTGAAAACTCATGCCAGCTGAGCGTCGCCAATTATCAACGTTTGCCCTGTTACCCCATTTTACTTTAAACTCACTTTGCCCTTTTGTTCTCACCGAAGTATTATAAAAATACCAGTCTTCTTTGCCGGTATTTGGTCCGAATAGAAGCTCGGTCTGTGGATTTGATCCTATTGGTACCAAGGCACCAGAGGATAAGGAAGCATCTTCTTTTAAGCCTTGTTGTTTCCTGAGCTGACGTACAACTTTCCTTACAAAATCCCTTCTCTCTTCTTCTGGCATTGCGGCTATCTTTTGCAAGCTATCCTGCCTTTCAACAATATCCAGCTGCATGGATAAGTTTGTAAGTATTTTTTGTCGTTCAACTATTTCGTCTACGTTTTTTAACCCTGGATCCCTGATATCTATACTGTCATAAAAATTGCGGGCTATTTTATATTTTTTTTGCGCAAAAGCAAGCTCTGCCATTTGAATAAAAGCCTGGTTTCTCAGGTAAGGGTTATTGGTATTATTTTCCGTGCTTTTCTTGAAGTTTGCTTGTGCCTGGTCAAAATTATTTCTTTCCATTTCCATCTGGCCAATAGTATAATAAATCACATCACGGTAATCATAGTATTTGTCACGCTTTGCCATCTTCAATAATTCAGCAATGTTGCGGTCAATAGCATTGTCACCACCTGCTTTATCGATCCTGAGCGAATGTAGTCTTGCATAAATTTCCATTACAGGATCGATGGTATGATTGATAACCTCGTCATAATATTTCTTGGCCAGTTCGGGTTTGCCGCTTTCCTGGTATAATTGAGCAATTAAGAATTCCCACCTTGCTCTTTCTTTTTTATTGGTTGCATTGCTTAGGGCTTTTTCAAGATGCACAGCAGCGCTATCGTACACGTTGCTGTTATAAAACCACAACGCCTGCACTTCTTCAAGGTCGTTTTTCAATCGGTTAGGAAATTCCGGATCATTTTTTAGGGTAATGATAAGACTCGCCGCTTCGGCATATTCATCCATAGCTATCAATGTTCTTATCTGCCAGATAAAGGCATCATTCCTGCTGGGCTGTTCAGAAAAAATTTTTCTGGGCAAACTATTCTTTTCCTTCGTAGAAATCGAAAGCGCATTGTTCCCGTCAAACTTGCTTCCGATAGTTTGATAATAACCATCCTTTTCTTTCCTTGCAAAAGCATAGTTGATAAACTGGAAAGTGAGATAAGCTGAATCAAACTGCTTGCGCAGGTAATACGCCGCACCGGTAAGTAAATAAAGGTTATCAATCCAGTCATTGCGAAGGTCATGGAGAACAATTCCGGTTGTAGATTTATAAATGACGGAATCAAGCTGCTCTTTGTTTGCTGCCGTTTCATCCAGGCTATAATTATAGAATGATAATAGTTCAGTGAAATCGTCTACATGAACAAGTTTTGCCTCTTCCAGTACCTGGTTCAGTTTATTATTAGCGTTGAAAAAATAGTTGTAATGTGTAAAATTATTTTGTGTAAACCGACGGGGAAGTGAGAATTTTTTTGATTCGGATTTTTCTGAGGCTAACACCCTGTCGTCATACTGATCGGGCTTTTTTATGTCAAAAGAAAACCCCAACTGTGCATGGCCCTGAGAAAAGGTAAAACACAGCATAAATAGTAGAACCGTCCAATAGATCTTTCTGTTCAGGTACATTGCCCGCAATCTAAAGTCTTAATAACTGAAAATCAAATAATTTATTTCAAAAGTAGGCAGATTTTTTATGAGGATATTCTACCTTTCGGCAAGCTTTTCTTAATTTTATTGGCTTTTAAATTTCCTGTATTGAAAATATCCCCCGAATCGACGTTAAAACGACTTAGAAACCGCTACCGCCTGGTAGTTATGAACGATGATACTTACGAAGAGGTTGTTACGTTTAAGTTATCAAGGTTGAGCGTTTATGTGATGCTTTGCACAATTTTTGTGGTATTAGTGGGTCTTACAGTCGCCCTTATCGTTTTTACCCCCTTGAGATATTACATACCGGGCTCGGGGGCTGATTATCGGGCTGACCGTGAACTCAGGCAGATGAAATACAGAACAGATTCACTTGAGCGGGAATTGAAATTTCAGGAACAATACAGGCAAGGCTTACAAAGGGTGCTGAAAGGTGATGTGGCGGCAAAACTTGATACTACTCAAATTGACGTTCCGAAAGAGGAGATCATCGGCAATTAAATTTCGAAACCTATGTTTAATACTAAAAAACCAACCCCAGAAGTTATGATTACAGAAAAAACCAACGGCAACGGCGGTGGTACAGGTACTACTTTGATCAGCGCCGGCACAACAATTAAAGGTGACATTAGCAGTAACAACGATCTTAGAATTGATGGTACGATTATCGGCAATATTAACAGCAATGCTAAAATCGTGATTGGAACGAGCGGTGTTGTTGAAGGTGATATTAATGGTAACCATGCCGACATCGTGGGAAAAACATCAGGAACTATAAAAGTAAAAGAGTTACTTCAGTTACGTGGTGAATGTGTGGTGAACGGAAATATTTATGCCGGTAAACTGCAGGTTGAACCAAGTGCAACATTCAATGGTCAATGTCACATGGGTGCCAATGTAGTGGATATGGCGTCTAATGAAGTTGCAGCACTTGCAAAATGATTTTATTTCATTTAGTCCTTTAACTTCGCACCGGTAACAGATTTTGCTTTACCGGTTTTTTACCTGCAACCAAATTTTTACTGCAAATTCATGAATAAACAATCTATCCGTAATTTTTTTCCTGCTATTTTGCTTTTTCTTGTTCTTAATTCCGGTTTCCTGGTTATGATGAAACGATTGGAAGGGTGGGGATTTGATTATACAGTGCTTGTTTTTGGAAACCTTATCATCTTTGGAATCAGCTTTCTTTCTTATTGGATGGCAGTAAAAGGGCTTACCACTAAAAACAATCATGCCTTTTTTCGTTGGGTGTATGGCAGTATTATGATAAAGCTTTTTTTATTAGCAGGCGTGGCTTTTATCTATATAGTGATGAATAAAAGAGAAATAAATAAGCCAGCTTTATTTTTCTGTATGGGTTTATATGTTATTTACACGTTTATTGAGGTATCAGGACTGATGAAAGTGAATAAACAAAAAAC
The DNA here is from genome assembly GCA_965652775.1 of uncultured bacterium. GTDB lineage: Bacteria > Bacteroidota > Bacteroidia > Chitinophagales > Chitinophagaceae > VBAS01. The sequence continues at coordinate 14,775 of CBFGXP010000011.1, read as the reverse complement.
CAATGCCTAAACAGGAAGCACCCTTAAAGCATCTCGATTCATTTTTACCCCCGGGGACCTACCAGGCAGTAGAGGAATACCTGCGGTTTTACAAGATTCATCTTACGATTACTCAACATCGTAAAACTATACTGGGTGATTACAGGCACCGTACGCATTTCAGCAATCATCGGATCAGCGTGAACGGAAGCCTGAATAGATATTCTTTTCTTATCACACTCCTGCATGAAATTGCCCATTTGTTGACATTTGAAAGATACGGGAATAGCGTGATGGCCCACGGTAGTGAATGGAAAAAAATTTATGGATCATTGCTAAAACAATTTGTTGAGAACAAGGTTTTCCCCCCGGATATTGAAAACGAACTATTAACATCATTAAAAAATCCTGCTGCAAGCAGTTGTGCTGAAGATGACCTTATCAGGGTTTTGAGAAAGTATGATGTAAATACAAACGGGTATAAACTGGTAGAAGAAATTCCAACGAATAGTTTATTCAAGCTCGATGATGGAAAGATTTTTAAAAAAGGAGAGAAGCAAAGAAAAAGATTTAAGTGCGAAGAAGTGAGAACAGGAAAAGTTTATTTGTTTAGTCCTGTATATGAAGTAGAGATAATTAGTTGAAGGTTAAAGGTTGAATGTTGAAGGTAATTTTTCAACCTTCAATTTCTTTAAGCATCCACAAGCTACATCCCGTATGCCCGCTGTTTCCCATTGGTCCGTTTAAATATTCAAACCCGAACTTTTCATATACATTCAACGCTTGCTTCAATTCAGGCATGGTTTCAAGGTAAATTTTTTTAAAGCCATATTCTGCCGCTGCTTCAATACACTTTTCAATTAGTAACCTTCCAAGGCCATGCCCGCGGGCTTGTGGCAACAAATACATTTTTACAAGTTCACAAGTATCTTCCGGCAATCCGTCAGTAGGGAAGATGCCGCCGCCACCAACCATTTCATTATTTAATTCTGCAAGAAAATATTTCGATCGTGGAGTTTGAAACACTTCAAACAAAGTATCTGTTGTAGGATCAAAGTAAACCGTATTCGGGTGATTGGCGCCAAATTCAGCCAGTGTATCTCTCACAATTTTTGCAAGCGCAGTATTATCCTCTTTCCGGATATTTCTAATGAGAATCATGCAGCGAAAATAAAAAATATCAGGCAGCAGTCTTGCGATTATAGAATTTCGCGGTGCGCTGTTTTAAAATGTTAATTGCTTCTTCTCTTGAGGTGAAACTATTGTCGATGTTAACAAGGTTGTCCGCGATTTTATCGTATCGTTTGGTCATGAGATAATAAAAAAGGTGCAGGTAATGAACTCCATCAAACACAAGCGATTTTTCTTTTACCAGTACGTCTTTCTCTTTAATAAACAAGATCGGCATTTCGGTATAATGTGCACCGGGACGAATGTGATGCATCAAATGATAACCATCATTCCAGCATTTTGTATTGTAAGAAGTATTGATACATGTATAACAATTGCGATACAGGTTTTCGGGATCATTTGGATCTACAAACGCATGCTGGGTCCAGTTACCAAGCATCATTACCAATCTCGAAAGAAGGAAAGGAATGATCAACACCCATAGAGCAGCTTTCAGGTTTATAAAACACATTCCAATACATAGAGCAAAAAAAGCTCCTTCGCCAAAAGTAAGCCGCATATAATATTTTTTCTTCTTGCGGTTAAGCATGTACATAAATGTTTCCTGGAAGCCAAGGAAGATAAAATTCAGGTAGTACTTAAAGAAATCAACGATAGAATCCCGCTGGTATGGCAGTGTGCTGCTGGCATCCTCATCCATATTGTTTTCTTCATGGTGCATGCCTACATGATGAACAAAATATGTTTCCGGTGTGTGACCGAAGAAGGGGCAAACAAACCAGACAATATATTTATTAAGCCAGTTATACTTCTTTTTAAAAAAACGACGATGGGTGGTATTATGAAGCATTAAACCAAATGGACCCCGAAGCTTAACATGACCAATAAAAAACCAGACCAGGTATGCTGCCCACCACCACAAGCCATCTAATACAGGGAAAAATAAAAATATCCCAAGAGGGATAACTGAAATATGTATCAACGTCAGTAAATGAATAAAGGGTAAATCCCTTTTGTCATTCAAGTATTTGAACCAGAATCTTTCGTAACGTGTATAAGATTCAGGCTGTTGATAAACTGGATCCTTTAATTCTCTTAATTGCTTCATTAATATCGGTTCGCTTTGTTCAGGCTAAGGTGAACCTGAGAAGGGCGCAAAGTACGGAATTAATGGCAGCTAAACAGCATTTATTTTCCAACTGTGTTAGTAACAGGTTAAAACGTATTCATGTTTTAGAATGCGATTAGAAATTTATCAAGTTGATGATCTGTTCAAGATATTTTTTATCAATGTTATCATACTCATTCAAATTGATACTATCTGCATCTAACACTCCTATAACTTTATCATTCCTGATAATTGGCATCACGATTTCAGATCTTGATAAACTACTGCATGCAATGTGTCCCGGAAATTTTGCTACATCTGGTACTATCAAAGATTCAGCCGTTGCCCAGCTGGTGCCGCAAACGCCTTTACCCTTCTTGATCCTTGTACAAGCCACAGGTCCCTGGAATGGACCAAGCACCAACTCATCATTTTTTACCAAATAAAAACCGACCCACAACCAATTGAATTGTTCTTTCAATGCACCGGTAACATTTGCAAGGTTGGCGATAAGATCAGGTTCGCCTTCCAATAACGCTTTTATTTGCGGAAGCAATGATTCATATTGCTCTTCTTTGGTGCCTAGAATTATTTGCAGATCTTCCGCCATGAATTAGGTATTACTATTTTATTATTTTATTTTTCGAAGCCAGATAGAGCCAGTTTCCTTTTCACCAAGCAGGCATTTGGGCATTTCTTTTTCAAACCAATCCCGATGCTTTTTTTGCATCATTGTATTGAACAAAATAATTTCATAATATGGATTGTCCATCAAAAAAGCCCGAAGCATATAGGTTTCATTCCAAAACCATTTCTTTTCGAATATCCAGTGCCGCGGCATTTCAAATGGATAAAATATGTCATGAAAATGGATAATGACACCTGGTTTAATCGCAGGCAAAATTTCAAAGAATATATAGTTTACATCACTGCCTACTTTAGAAACATGAGTGGAGTCGATAAACAGAATATCGTTTTCACCCAGCGAAGTGAACAGGCTGGTATCAACGTCCTGCGTAAAACTTTTCAATATCCTTGTCCGCTCATGGTCTGTCGGTCTTAATATTTTTAAAAGCCTGTTTTCCGGAAAGGGTTCTATAAACGTAAAATCGCTGGAATTGCCCAACGAAAATTCATTAGTATCAAGCATTACGGCAGAGGAGTGGCCTGACCCAATCTCAATTACCCGCTTCGGCCGGTAGTGCATCATCATGCAGTGTAGAAAAATAGCATCTGAATAACGATACCAGGCATCTTTAGTTTGATAGCGAAGATGCGGCTCTTCAGCTTTTGTTTCATCGAACTTGTAATGTAGTCCCGGATAAAATTTTTTCAGTTGGTCCAGCAATTGCAGTTGTTCGTCTTCATGTAGGTTTATGCCAGCTACTTTTTCATTTTCAAAAATCCGTTTATCGTTTTGTTTTACTTCTTCCAGTGACGGTATCGTGCTGTGATAGTGACCAGGAGGATAAGCACTGGTCCGGTAGGCTTTCAACATCTGTTCAAACCGCCTACCAAAGTAAGGTGTGTTTATCAAAACAGTTTCTGCGATTTTTTTAATGGTTGGTTTTAACATAAAAGGTTATAGATTTTATCTATTGCCCAAAACAAAAAGAACATTCTGTATGGGCTGGAAAATTATTGAAATATTGTTGACATCAATTATGCTACTGCCTTTTTAACCAGTTCTGCAGCTTCACTCAGCAAAATCGCTGATTGCACTTTCAAACCACTTTCGTCAATCAATTTTTTAGCTTCCTGAGCATTCGTTCCCTGTAACCTGACAATGATAGGCACTTTGATATTACCCATATTTTTATAAGCATCAATGACACCCTGGGCTACCCGGTCGCACCGAACGATACCACCGAATATATTTATAAGAATTGCTTTCACAGCAGAATCCTTTAAAATGATTTTAAATCCTGCTTCAACAGTTTGGGCGTTGGCAGTGCCGCCAACATCAAGAAAGTTTGCAGGCTCACCACCACTAAGCTTGATCATATCCATTGTTGCCATAGCAAGGCCCGCCCCATTTACCATGCAGCCAACATTGCCATCGAGTTTTACAAAATTTAAATTGTATTTTCCTGCTTCCACTTCAGTAGGATCTTCTTCACTTACATCACGCAATGCGGAAAGATCGGGATGACGCATCAAAGCATTTTCATCCAAATTCATTTTACAATCAACGGCAATGATCTTATCATCTGCTGCTTTGAAGAGCGGGTTGATCTCAAGCATTGAACAATCCAATCCCACGTACGCATTATATAAGTTGGTAACAAATTTTACGCAATTCTTAAATGCTTCGCCACTCAACCCCAAATTAAAAGCGATCTTTCTCGCCTGGAATGGTTGCAAACCACCGGCAGGGTGAACCCATTCTTTAAAGATTTTTTCAGGAGTGTTATGCGCCACCTCTTCAATATTCATTCCTCCTTCAGTGCTATACATAATTACATTCTGTCCTTTGCTGCGATCAAGCAATACCGACAAATAAAATTCCTTTCGCTCGGTTGGGCCGTCATAATACATGTCCTGCGCCACTAAAATTTTGTGAACCACTTTGCCCGTGGGCCCTGTTTGTAACGTCACTAATGTGCCACCTAAAATTTTTTGTGCAAAATCCACTACTTCATCAAGACCTTTTCCAACCTTCACTCCATTCGTACCATTCTCTTTTATTTTCCCTTTACCACGACCACCAGCATGTATTTGAGCTTTGACAACAGCAAATGGGCTTCCGAATTGCGTTTTAATTTGACGATAAGCTTCTTCTGCTTCATGCACAGTGCCGCAGGCAATGCCTTCCTGCACCGGCACATTGTATTTTTTTAAAAGTTCTTTTGCCTGGTATTCGTGGAGATTCATATTGGAAAAATTTTGGACGAAGATAAAGAAACAGTTTAGAGTTTGCGGTTTGTAGCTTATGATTATAAGCAAGGCTACCCTGATCGATCTTTGGTGCGACGCACAGCCTGCGCAGAGTTCAGCAAAGTGTTCAGGGCTATAGTTTCTAATGTGCTTTTTATTATCTTTCATTCATGAGGTGGCTAGTTGGAGTATTATTTTTGTTCATGGTTGCATGCCAGGCAACTAAAAAAATCAACTTGCCACAACGAGCTTCTTCTGTTACAGGCAGTGAATTTTATCACGAGGCATTTGCTATGAAGTGGAAAGAAAGGGATTCATTTGTATTAAAGGAAATTCTTGCAGGCAATATTCCTTCGTTTCTAAGAAAATTTGAGAAAATAAAAGTCTCCATGATCGATTCTGCAACTGGCAAGACCATCTCTGCCGAATATTTTGTTTCCCCCGACTATTTAAGCATTGGTACCGATGATGATTGGGCGAGAATAAATATTACCCCGCTTGCAGCCCAAAGAGTTGCTGACAGCTTTAATTGTTTTTTACCAACAAGAAAAATGGTGGATGATATTTACAGGTCTGCCAAAATAAAATTAGAGCCTGTACCGATGTTTGCTTTTCGTGATAGTACGCCAACTATGTGGCATCATCATTTGATCATAGAAGGCCAGCGTAAAGGGAAAAAAGGGTTGATCGCCGGCATACAAAAGGATGTCGTTATTAGCGGAAAAATTCTAAGAGATCCAAAACCGGATAGGGTTGCAATATATGGTTGGCACAAATTGGATGGCAAACCCATTCAGCCCTTATACTCCGGGCATATTTATTGGTGGGTTGACTATAGCCAGGCTATACGTTTGGTATATCGGAAAATAAAAGTCGGAAAAAAATGGATGGATTATACCGATGTTTTGAGTGAACCTGTTTTGAAAAAACTTTTATGTGATGAAGAATGGTGTGATTTTTTCCGGTACAATTATTAAGTCTATGCACTAACAAGATCAAACTTCACCGGCAAAAAATCTATATTTGCCGTCTTATAATTTTTTATGGGAAAAAAGGCAATGAAACAACTGAACGAGGCGGTCAGGTATTTGAAGAAAAATTACAAACATCAGCCGGAAGTTGGAGTTGTACTTGGCAGCGGCCTTGGAAATTTTACTGAGGAAATTGAGATTGAAAAGGAAATTGATTACAGTGATATACCCAATTTTCCCGTATCAACAGTTGAAGGCCATAAAGGAAAACTGATCTTTGGAACCCTTTCAGGCAAGAAGATTGTTTGCATGGGTGGTCGTTTCCATTATTATGAAGGCTATTCATCAGAAGAAGTTGTTTTCCCGATCCGTGTGCTTGGCTTGTTGGGTATTAAAACATTGTTGCTTTCCAATGCTGCCGGCGGTGTTAATCGATCCTTTAAAGTAGGAGATATCATGATCATTAATGATCATATTGGAATTGATATGCGGAATCCCCTGATAGGGAAAAATATTGATGAGCTGGGCCCTCGTTTTCCCGATATGAGTGAGCCTTATAGCAAAGAGTTGATTGAAAAGGCAAAAAACGTTGCCGGGAGTTTGCAAATTGAGATAAAAGAAGGAGTGTATTTCTGTGTGACCGGGCCAACTTATGAAACACCAGCCGAGTATAGAATGATACACATTATGGGTGGTGACGCTGTTGGAATGAGTACGGTGCAGGAATGTATCGTTGCAAATCACATGGGTATTCCGGTTTTTGCAATGAGTGTTATTACAGACCTGGGGTTGACGGAGGATCATAAGAAGATCACTCATGAAGAAGTGTTGCATTTTGCCAAGGCTGCGGAACCAAAACTGGCCGCCATTTTTAAGGAATTGGTTGCAGTACTTTAACTTTTGATGTTCCCGGTTTTATTTTTGCAGCAGTATTTTCACATTTATAATTGTTTACACTGACTTTAAGGTCCACATATCTTATTTTTTTATTGCTGTTTTCAGGAATGATCTTTTCGCAAAGAACAAATCCGTATCCAAGCGGCTCAGGAAGAGGTCTTGGTAATTTGCCGGGCGCGGTGGGTGGAAGATTCTCAGGTGCGTTTTCCGGTTCAAGCACTGATAGCCTTGAGCATCGGGATCAATACGAAGACTCGATCACCATCTATTTTCAATCACCCTATTCAGTTCAAAGAAACAAACTTGATTCATCGATCATTGATTTTAGAAAGAGATTCCCAATCCCGGCACACCATGTTTTCTTAGGAAATACCGGGACAGCAACCCGTTCAATCTTTTTTGATCCTAAAATGCAAAGCGGCTGGGATCACGGGATGCATGCTTTTGATGCGTATCGCTGGGGTCCTGAGTCTTTTCGGTTTTTTAATACAACAAGACCCTATACCGAGCTGGCATACCTGCTCGGTGGTAAAACTGAACAGATCATCGAGATCATCCACACCCAAAATATCAGGCCTAATTGGAATGCATTATTTCAGTACCGTCTTATCAATTCGCCGGGTTATTTTAAAAATCAAAGAACAAATCACAATAATTATCTTTTTACTTCCTGGTATCAATCAACAAAGAAACGCTACAATAATTATTTTGTAATTGCATCAAATGTCCTGCAATCTGATGAAAATGGCGGATTAGACGATAAAGAGGATTATTTGAATGACCCGGATTATAACGATCGGTTTAATATTCCAACAAAGCTGGGTGGGGACGTAGAATTCGGAAGAAATTTTTTTAGCACGAAGCTGAATACCGGAAATCGCTACGCTGATTTTCACCTGATGCTAAAACAGCAGTATGATCTTGGAAAAAAGGATTCGTTAGTAAGTGACTCAACTGTCATTCCCTTATTTTATCCAAGGCTCCGGTTTGAGCATGTTTTCGTGTATGGTACTTATAAATTCAAGTTCATTGATTTTCTGAATCCTGACATAAACTATACGCCAGACTCTCTCTACTACCAGAATAATTATAATTATGCGCTCCTAACTGATTCACTCATTTTACAAGACAGCTGGAAAGAAATGAGAAATGAATTTTCCATTTACCAGTTTCCTGATGCAAAAAATCAATTACAGTTTGTTAAGGCGGGTATCATTGTCCAAAACCTAAAAGCAGTTACAGAAAATTTTACAGGCTCGTTTTATAATTTAATTGTACAGGGCGAATACAGGAATACAACCCGAAACAAAACCTGGGATATAGCGGCGGCAGGAAAACTATACCTGAATGGATTTAATTCCGGCGATTATGAAGCCATTGTAAACCTGAAAAGATTTGTAAGGAAGAGAGGTGGCTACGTTGACTTTAGCTTTAGAAATGTTAACAGGACTCCATCGTTCTCGTTTGATCATCGTAGTAGTTTTTATTTTGATACACTAAAAAGTTTCAATAAAGAGAATATTACACTCATCAATGCTTCATTTTACCTGCCAAAATTACTCCTCGAAATATCCGGCAACTATTTTCTTGCAAGCAACTACATGTATTATACAGATTTTTACAAGGCAGAGCAGGAAAATGCCTTGTTTAATGTCTTACAGATTTCATTAGGAAAAGTATTCAGAGTGGGTAAAAAGTGGATATGGCACAGTGATGTTTATTTTCAACAAAAGACAGGAGATGTGGCGATAAATCTGCCGGTGATCTTCACCCGAAACCGTATTGGCTATGAAGGCACGCTTGGTTTCAAAAAACTGAATATAGCGATGGGTTTTGAAGTAAAATATCATACCCCGTATAAGGCCGATGGCTATTCGCCAGCGATCGGGAAATTCTACTACCAGGATAGTCTTAAAATAAGCAACCGACCTGATATCGCCGCGTACCTGCATTTCCGTATACGTAATTTCCGGACATTTCTCCGTGTAGAGAATTTAAATGCCATTAGCACAGTAAATGGTTTTGGATTTCGACATCATAATTTTGCTGCCACTGATTATCCCTATCCGGGCATTAATATAAAACTTGGCATCTATTGGAGCTTTGTTAACTGAACGTCAAATTATTATCCCTTATAAAATTCTTTTCAATGTCATAGAGGTTTACTGAAAACCCGTGTTATCTTTGTAATACTTCAAAACAATGAAAAAAGGCATTGCCGCCATATTACTAGTACTGTATGTTGCTTTCAGTAGCGGAGTGATCATCAGTTTTCACTATTGCATGGATGACCTTGATTCAGTACAACTGGGCGCTGCAAAGACTGAAATTTGTGGCAAGTGCGGAATGCATCAGGAAGATGGGAATGCTTGCTGTAATGATGAAGTAAAGATCTTTAAGATACAGGATGACCAACAATCATCAGCCATCAATTTTAAATTTTCCTCAGTTGATGCAGCGATTGCAATCCTGCCTGTATTCGATAATATAAATTTTGTTAACTCGGCTCATCAGCCTTTCTTAAAGAATCACTCACCTCCATTAAGCAAACAGGATACTTACCTGCAAAATTGCGTTTTCAGAATTTGAGATTTTTATCGTTAGCCAATCTATGGCGGTACTATTGTGCTTCCGTTGCGTCGCACTCTTGTACGTTCACATCGCTTTTCAGCATGAATAGCTATTTCGATACTAAATAAACTAAGTAGACTTTTAAAACTCAAAGCAATGAAAACGATTAAAATATTTTCAACTATTCTTCTGTGTTCCTCGTTAACAACAATATCATTCGCACAGAAATCAAAAACAGACAGTTTCCAGGTGTCAGGGAATTGCGGAATGTGTGAAACGAAAATTGAAAAAGCTGCCAAATCAGCCGGCGCGACTTACGCTGAATGGAATAAAGACACAAAAATCATCACAGTTAAGTACAATTCCTCTTCATCCAATCTTGCAAAAATTCAAAAAAGCATTGCTGATGTAGGATATGATAATGTCGGTGTAAAAGCTACAACTGAAGCTTACGACAATCTTCATGCTTGTTGTAAATATGAAAGGACAGAATCAAACCAGGCAAAGACTGGTGACAAGGTGGATTGTTGCAAAGATGGTAAATGCACGAAGGAAGGCCATGACGGTACAGATTGTTGCAAAAAAGAAGGAGATGTTAAAATGGATTGCTGTAAGGATGGAAAGTGTACCAAAGAAGGCCATAATGGTAAGGATTGCTGTAAAAAATCATGATTTATTTTTAAATTAGAGTGATATGAAAAAGTACATTTTGTCTTTGTTGATAATACTCACCTGCTTCGGCGGGTATTCACAATTTTCTAAGGCCACACTACAGGCAAGTGGACTTACTTGTGCGATGTGTTCAAAAGCTGTGAAAGTGGCATTGGAAAAGGTTTCTTTTGTAAAAGAAGTCAACGTAAATATCAAGCAACAGGAGTATGCCATTGCTTTTAAAGAAAACAGTAAGGCTGATTTTGATGATCTGAAAAAAGCAGTGGAAGATGCGGGATTTTCTGTCGCCTCGCTTAAAGTCACAGGAAATTTCTCAGAGGTTAAGGTGGAAAAAGATAAACATATACAGCTTGATGATAAGAATTTCCACTTTATAAACGGTAACTCACAGGTGTTAAATGGAGAAAAGACTTTTACCATTGTTGATAAGGATTTCCTTTCAGCAAAGGAATATAAGAAGTACAGTGCCGCCACAAAAATGGAATGTATAAAAACAGGCAAGGCCGGGGAGTGTTGTGTAAAAGACGGAATTCAATCCGAAGAAAGAGTATATCATGTTATCATTTAATCATAAGCTTCTCTCCGTAAAAGCGGGGAGAAGCTTTCTTAAACTTCTATGAAATGAAAAGCCTTCGAGTGCTGATCTTAAGTTTTGCTTTGGGGTTTTCTGCGATCGCCATAAAAGCGCAAGGGCCAATACCCAATATTACTGACCATAGGCTTGATTTTACAGTAGCCGATTTGAAAGGTGATTCAATAAAACTTTCTTCACTCAAAGGAAAAGTATTGATACTGGATTTTTGGGCAAGCTGGTGTGGACCCTGTCGTTTTTCCAATAAGCATTTGGTAAAACTTTATAATAAGTATAAAGACAAAGGTCTTGAAATACTAAGTGTATCGCTTGATGAAGAAGAAAAGGATTGGAAAAAAGCAGTTACTAAAGATAAAATTACCTGGGTGCAGGGAATTGACAGGGGAGGTTGGGATGCCATGGCAGCGATAAAATGGCAGGTTGATGCATTGCCCGCTTCGTTCTTAGTAAATAGGAATGGGGATGTGGTTGCAATTAATCTTGAAAAAGATGAGCTCGAAAAGAAACTAAAAGAGTTGCTGGGATTGTAAAACTGAAATGAGATCATTCTTACTCCTTATATTATTGCTATCTGTTTTTGTTTCCGGTGCGCAGGAACTTTACCCTTATACTGAGCCCGCTTCTAACATGCCTGCGAAGTCAATGAGTCTTAAGTTGAGCGGAATGTTTGGAAAAGGAGTGCATGGAAATGGGTTAGACCAGCGCTATTCACCTGAAATCATGTTTGGTATCAGTAAAAAATGGATGGTACATGCAGCAGCTACCATCTCTAACATGTATGAAAACTTTTACTACTATGAATCAGCCCGTCTCTATGCTAAATACAGATTTCTTTCTAAAGATGAACTGCATAAGCATTTCCGCATGGCTGCATTCACGACAGTAGCTTACAGCAGGAATCATCTTCAGCATAATGAGTTAAATCTAATGGGTGATCATAGCGGCGTACAGGTTGGCCTGATAGCTACACAACTTTGGAATAAACTGGCCGTCTCAGGTACAGCAAGTTTAATTGAGGTGCTGGACGAAAAAAGAAATGATAAAACAGTTCCCCAGCAATATGCTTTTGAAAGCCTGAATTATTCTTTATCGGCGGGTTATCTTGTTTTGCCGAGGAGTTATACTGACTACAATCAAACCAATCTCAATATTTATGCAGAGTTGTTAGGGGGCCGAAATCTTGATTGGGAGTACGAAAAATATTATCTGGACTTGGCTCCATCAGTACAATTGATTTTCAAAAGTACAAGCAAATTAAACCTTGGTTATCGTTTTCAATTGAAGAGTGATATTTATCGAAATATGAAGGATAGCTGGATGATAAGTTATGAGTATATTTTTTTGAATGCCTTGAATAAGAAGCGAAACAAATAAATTCTATCAGGGTCTTGCTTGGTTGATACTGCAAAAGAGTACCCGGGTGAATCAATTTTGAATGGTCATGACCTCAAATACACTCATAGTAAAAAACATGGTTTGTCACAGATGTGTTCTATCTGTAGAGGAAATTTTGAATTCATCCGGCATTCCATACCATGAGGTTTTGGTAGGTGAAATTCATCTTTGTAATAGTATCGATGATAAGAATAGGCAGGTCCTAAAAGAAAAGCTTGCAAAAATAGGACTTGAATTAATTGATAACCGTGTGGGTGAGACAATTGAAAAAATCAAGCAACTGGTTCTTAAGAAGGCCCGCAACGAAGTAGATGATAAGGAAAAAAAGACAAAGCTATCTTCTTATTTATCGTCCCGCGTCCACCAGGAATATACCTCTTTAAGCAAACTCTTTTCAGATACCGAAGGAAGAACTATTGAGAATTTTTTTATCATGCATCGCATAGAAAAGGCAAAAGAGCTGCTTGTTTATGGTCAGCTTAGCTTATCTGAAATAGCCTTTGAACTCGATTACAGCAGCGTTGCTCATCTTTCCAGCCAGTTCAAAAAAGTAACAGGGTTAACTCCATCCCACTTTAAGCAGATAGGGATTTCTAAACGCAAAACGCTGGATCAAATCTGATCCCAGGATTATATAAACTATGCCCAAAGTAATATAACGGCAATCGCTTCCGGGTACAATACTTTTGACTTGTAAGCAAAATCGTTGCAAAATGAAAAAAGCATTTAAAGGGATACCAGTAATAGCCCTGATTCTTCTGACTATTTCCATAGTTGTATACGTAAAACTAAAACCGATCAGGGACTTTAAATATTTTCCTCCTTATTCAGGCACAACAAATTTTAAATGGGAATATCCTCCCTACGATAGCACAAAAAGAACGGTACTAATAATGGCAGATAATGACATGACGGAAACTTTCGACATGCTAACCCCGTATTATCTTTTTAATGAGACTGGTAAAGCAAACGTGTACATAGCTGCTCAGAATAAATATCCAATAGTCACAGAGAATGGCCCATTTGTGCTTCCTCATTTCACCTTTGGCGAATTTGATTCATTGAAAATAAATCCAGATGTAATTGTGATTCCTTATATGCATGATCCTGAATCCGCAGAAAAAACCACCTGGATACAAAAACATGTCAACGATTCAATACTGTTCTTATCAATTTGTGATGGAGCATGGACTGCAGCAGCATCCGGTATCTATGACGGTGTTCAGCTTACCTCACATGCCACAGGTCACGACAAGTTGAAGAAGAAATTTACAAAGCCTATTTGGGTTCAAAACACGAGTGTAACGGAAAGTGGAAATTTGTATAGCACGGCTGGCGTGTCCAACGCTACTGATGGGAGTTTGAAAGTAATACAACGTTTATTCGGACGGGAAACAATGTTACAAGTCCTGAAGAATATTCACTATCCCCATAAAGAGATTGCGCAAGATCACTTTAGTAACGCATTGACAGGCTCGTCAAAATTATCAGTATTAAAAAAAGTGCTCTTTAAAGAAAACAAAACCGTTGGAATATTACTGCAAAACGGAATGAACGAAATGGATCTTGCTGCATTATTTGATATTAATGCCCGTACAATGCCTGCATCTATTTTAGCTATAGTGGCCGAGGGTAACAGCATTATCACAAAACACAGATTAACCATTGTATCAACGGATAAAATAACTCCTGGAAGGATCGATGAACTTCATGTATTGAAGCAAAACGATGTATCGGAAAAACAAGTTTCTCAATTTAAAAATGCAGATGTGATCTACTACAATGACCGGCAGGGGAGTTATATTATAGATGTCTGTCTGAAAAGGATTAAAGAGAATTATGGAGAGTCTTTTTCCAATTTTGTAAAGCTTACTCTCGATTACAATTGATCCGTTATTAACAAATAAACGAACCGCTTATATAAGAGGTTGTTTCTTTTTTAAGAGTCTCAAAATGTTATAAATCGTTTCCAAAGTTGTATAACAGTACCGCCCATGAGTGGCTATAGCTTTGCTTTATCAATCAAAAAATAAAAAATCAGAATATGAAACGTCAAACCCAAACTGTCGAGTACAATCTTACAGCAAGTAAATTCCAATGGGATATTGCACCCGGCAAAACAATTACTGCATGGGGTTTTAATAAACAGGTTCCTGCCCCGACTTTAAAGGCAAAAATTGGTGATACGATAATCATCAGGGTTAATAACGAGCTTGAAGAGCCAACCATAATACACTGGCACGGTCTGAGGATTCCTTCCTCTATGGATGGAACTGATGCAGTGCAGGAACCCATTCAACCAGGTGAAACCTTTGAATATCATTTTGAATTGCCTGATGCCGGAACCTTTTGGTTTCACTCTCATGCAAATGAAACTGTTCAAATGGAAAGAGGGATGTATGGAGCATTGATTGTTGAAGATACTGCGGAGCAGGTGATAACAGACGCTGACAAGACATTTATGATTGATGACATGAAACTGGATGCCAACAATAAGTTTACTAAGCCAGGCTGGTTTTTTCCACGTATTAAGGAAAGACATGATGGCCGCCAGGGAAACACATTATTGATAAATGGAAAGG
>CBFGXP010000010.1:0-36793 GCA_965652775.1 uncultured bacterium | reverse complement strand
TACAAAATACAGCCACACCAACTCCAAATACCATTTCAGTGGTGCCGCATTTTAATAGTGATATCTATACGGCAAGAACACTCGCCGTTGATTATGTAGAAAAAGATGTGGACTGGTTACGAATGAGAGATATAACATTACGATTTACTGCCGGTAGAAACCTGATCCAAAAGCTCAGGATATTTTCATCAGCCAGTGCGTTTCTTACAGGTACCGATATGTTCCTGATCACAAATTATTCAGGAGTAGATCCTACTGCAGCGGGCAATTCTGCTGCAACGCTTGGCAATGGTTCCTTCGGGATCGACTTTGGTTCTCTCTCAATACCAAGAGGGATCAATTTTGGTTTATCTCTTCAATTCGCTAATAAATAATAATAATGTATATGAAACATATAAAAATAATTTTTGTAATAATGGCGGGTGTGATGCTTTTCTCAGCTACTTCCTGTAAAAAGTATCTTGATGAAGCATTCCCAAACCCGAACAAGCCTGTGGTTGTTGATCCTGACCTGGTCTTTCCCACCATCACTTCCAATTATGCAAGAGGATTGTTCTTTGATGCAAGGTTCCTGGGTAATTACATCAGCTATTGGCATAGAACTTCGACCGGCATTACATGGGAACGCATGGGTTATGATCCCGGTAGTGATAATGGCGCTGAGAAATGGAGAACCCACTACTGGAACCTTGGTCTAAATCTTTTGAATATAATCAGAGATGGTCGCAATACTAACCGCCCTGAATATGCTGGCGCTGGCTGGGCAATGTTTGCATTTAGTTGGTTACAGCTTGCCGATTATCACGGTGATGTTATTCTTGATGAAGCATTCAGATCAGAGCAATTAACGTTTAAATATAATACCCAGGACCAGGTATATGATTATGTAAAAGTGCTTTGTGATTCTGCAATTTTTTATCTAAACCAGGTTACATCGCCATCAGACGGTTTTGCTACAAAAGGGGACAAATACTTTTATGCTGGCAATATTGATCGTTGGAAAAAATTCACTTATGGTGTAAAGGCGTTGGTTTTTCATCGTTATATTAACAAGTCGAATTATAGCGCAGATTCGGTTATTAAATATGCAAATCTGTCTTTCTCCTCAACAGCTGATGATGCTATTATAAAGTTTGATGCTTCACTTGCTCCCATCAGCACTAATGCACTTAATTTTTACGGGCCAACAAGGAATAATCTTGCCACGTACCGTGCCAGCAAATATTTGATAGACCTGATGAATGGCAGTGTTTTCTTTAGGAATAATACGCCAGATTCGGTAATTGATCCCAGACGGGATTATATATTTAGACCAGACAGTAATGGCGCGTTTAGCGGATTGCCTCCTAATAACGGATTTACGGGTTTTACATCTAAAACACGACCGTGGAATTTCTGGGGATTTGAGGCAGTAGTTGCGCCAACAGGTGCGAATAATGATGCGCAAGCGAGAACATTTTTCAAAAATGTTTCACCATTCCCAATACTTACTTATGGCTGGATACAGTTTGTAAAAGCCGAAGCCGCATTAAAAAAAGGCGATATGGCGACTGCAAAAACAGCATACATAGCAGGTATTAATGGTAGTTTTGATTTACTTACGAGTAGCAATTACACTGGCTATACTACAATTAGCGCCACAACAAAAAACAATTATATAAATAATCCACTTGTAACACCTGCTACGCTAACGTTAAGCCATATTATGTTGCAAAAATTTGTTTCATTATGGCCATATGGGATGGAAGAAGTGTGGGTTGATCTGCGTAAATACCAATATGATCCAAACATTTTCGTAGGCTATGTACCGGTAGGCTCGTTATACCCTGATAATGGCGGTAAGCTGGTACAACGAGGACGACCTCGCTACAACTCTGAATATTTATGGAACGTGGCTGCATTACAGGCGATAGGGGCAACGGCATTGGATTATCATACGGTTCCTGTTTGGTTTACAAAACCCTGATTAACTCTAAAAAAAAAATTATGAGAAAAACACAAATAACGCTCCTGATAGTTTTGCTGATCCCAGTGTTATTCTTTTCCTGTCATAAAGAAACGGGTGACAAACTTGATGAGCTGCAAAAATTTTATTATGACAACCCGGAATCCATTGCACAGGTAAAATTTGTACATGCATATACTCCCCTTACTATTAATGGGCTCACGACAGCAACTTTGACATCAGGAGTTCCTACCGCGGGCACAGGATTCAGGATAACGATGGATGGTAACAAAATAAGCGGCGCCAATAATACATCATCGTTTACAAATACATTGGCGTATGGAACTACTTTTCCGTCAACCACTACCTATACTTTTTTATCACCGGCTGCTCACACTTTTAAATTTATACAAAACCGCATTGTGTCCGGCGCTTATGCTCCCACAGCGGCTGATGAAGTATTTAGTTCCACCGTTGCATTAACGGCAGGTAAAAAATATAGTATGTTTATTGCAGATCCTTATGGCCCGCCTGCAGCTTATATGGTCGAAGATATCTTTGTTGAGCCTGCGCTTAATAATTACGGCGTCCGCTTTATAAATCTTTGTGCAGATCCAGCTGCCCGTTTTGATGTTGTTTCAGTAAAACATGGTATGAAACTTTTTTCAAACGTGGGCTATAAAGAAATGAGCAATTTCATTTATTTGGGTACCACAGCGAGCGATACCATCTTATTAAGAACAGCGGGTACAAATACCGTCGTATCACAGATAAATGGTTTCTTACCAATAACACAACGGGTTTACACTTTATATGCCCGCGGCAAAACGGGTGTTACCGGCAGAACACCGAACATTACTTTTTATACAAACAGATAGGCTTTGATCAGAAGGATGAAGCCGTCCCTATTATCGGGACGGTTTTTATTTATCCAAAGAACATGTAGGCAAGGAATATAGATGTGATGATACCAACAAGATCTGCGATCAGCATGGCACCGACTGTATACCTGGTATTTTTTACCGCTACTGCTCCAAAGTAAACAGCTATTACATAAAACGTAGTATCGGAAGATCCCTGCAAAACACATGCAAGCCTGCCTGCAAATGAATCAGCGCCGTAGGCATTCATGGTATCGATCATCATTCCTCTTGCCCCGCTTCCGCTTAATGGTTTTATCAGAGCTGTTGGTAAGCCATCAACAAATCTTGTATCGGCCCCCAATGCTGCAAACATATTTTTCATTCCATCAATGATAATTTCAAAAGTGCCGCTGTTACGTAGCAAACTGATTGCAACTAACAATCCAACAAGATATGGTATGATGCGAACCGCTGTTTCAAATCCACCTTTGGCGCCCTCTATAAATGCATCAAAGATGTTTATCTTTTTATAAACACCACCAATGACAATCAAAAAGAGAATTGCCAGCAATATTCCATTTCCTAAAATTCCTGAAACCACTTGTACACGATCCGTACTTAAGGAAGTAAGATACCAGACCAACGCAGCAATGATTGCAGAGATCCCTCCTATCCAGGCAAGGATGACTGGCTGGAAAATGTTTATTTTTTGTTTAAACGAAACAATAAACATCGCAGCCATGGTGGCAACAAAAGTTGCTATCATACAAGGCACAAAAATATCTGTCGGGTTTGCGGCAGGGGGTTTTATAGCGGCTCTTGCTGCAATAATAGCTACCGGGATCAGTGTTAACCCTGCTGCATGTAAACATAAAAACATCACCTGTGCATTTGTCGCCCGGCTCTTTTCAGGATTTAATTCCTGCAAACTCTCCATTGCTTTAATACCAAATGGCGTGGCAGCATTGTCCAGGCCGAGCAGGTTGGCGGAGAAATTCATCATCATGTGACCCATTGATGGATGGCCCTTTGGTATATCAGGAAATATTTTTGAGAAAAAGGGACCGATGATCCTTGATAAAAATCGTATTCCTCCCGCTCGTTCGGCAATGCTCATGAAACCCATGAATAATGCCATAATACCGATGAGTCCAATACAAATTTCAACCGCACTCTTGCATGTGTCAATGATACCATTTGAAGGAAGTAGACGAAAAGCCTTATACGCTGTTCCGTCTCTGACAACCCGTTCTTTATCCCATACGGCAGTTTTCTCATATTGAAGCTGGCGGGAAACATTTAAGGGTAAACTTGCAGAATCAACGAAACGTGTTGAAATAGTATCGGTATTCTTCCCTGTTACTAACTGGCTGAAAATTTTTTGCTGGCCCGGTTGAAAGGTGAATTTTATAGTTGCTACTAACACAGCTATTATTACGAAAGCTGACCATATCTTGCTAAGAGCCATATGTTGATTTTAGTTTTGGGATTTCAGATATCAGATTTTCTGAAAACCTGAAGATTGTTGATTTTTAGTGAACAACCAAATGTCTCTTTTCACATTTCGTCACCTAACAGTTGACCCTTATCTTTGCCGACTTAATTTTAAAACTAAATATTCTAAAGGCGAGTTTTTCTTTACTCCCCTTTAGGGCTGGGGGTAAACATGGGACTACAAGCAGGAATTGTTGGGTTGCCGAATGTGGGAAAATCAACTTTGTTTAATGCGGTAAGTAACAGCGCCAAGGCGCAGGCAAGTAACTATCGTTTTTGTACAATTGATCCTAATGTTGGATTGGTAGATGTACCAGACCCTCGGTTGTATAAATTAGCTGAACTGGTAAAGCCAAACAAAATAGTACCGACTCAACTGGAGATCGTTGATATAGCCGGCCTGGTTCGGGGTGCAAGTAAAGGCGAAGGGCTTGGCAATAAATTTTTGGGCAACATTCGTGAAGTCGATGCGATCATTCATGTAGTACGGTGTTTTGAAGATGAGAATGTGTTGCGTGATGAAGGTCCTATTAACCCGGTAAGTGATAAGGAAATTATCGACCTCGAACTACAGCTAAAAGATCTTGATGGCGTTGAAAAGAAAATTCAGAAGACGGAAAAGCAGGCTCGTATCGATCCAAAGTTGAAATCCGAGTTAGAGGTGCTGGTTCGTTGTAAAGATTTTTTAGAAAAAGGAAAAAGTATCCGTGAACTGAAGCTGAGTAAAGAAGAAAGAGTCGCCATTGCAGACCTGTTCTTATTAACTGATAAACCAGTTTTATATGTAGCAAACGTGGATGAAGCATCGATGCACACGGGCAATAAGTTTTCAGACGCATTGAAAGAAGCGGTGAAGAATGAAAATGCTGAGGTTATTATCATGAACAATTCCATTGAAGCACAGATACAGGAAATGGAAAATCCGGAAGATCGCCAGCTTTTTATGGAAGAGTACAAAATGGCTGAGCCTGCACTGGACAGGTTGATTCATGCGACTTATAAATTGCTTGGCTTATATACTTATTTCACGGCAGGTGTGCAGGAAGTAAGAGCATGGACAATACATGAAGGATGGAAAGCACCGCAGGCCGCGGGTGTCATTCATACAGATTTTGAAAAAGGATTTATCAAAGCAGAAGTAATAAGCTATGATGATTTTATAAAATATGAATCAGAGGCTGCCTGTCGTGAAGTGGGTAAGCTGAGGATTGAAGGAAAAGAATATGTAGTGAAAGATGGTGATGTGATGCATTTCAGGTTTAATGTATAATCTCACGCTCTGTCCCCCTAAAGGGTAGACTTAGGAACTTTATCCTTTTTGTGCAGTTATTTTCTATATAGTCGAAGAAATTTTTTTCGATTACAACTTCAATCTCATCCTTGCAGTGGAAAAAATTCTAGGATTTTAATAACCCATTTCTCTTTTCATCCTTCATAAACTTCAGAAAAAAAGCGAAAGACCGATCTAATTTTCCCCTTTAGGGGGCAGGGGGTTTAAAATAATGCCCTCACGGAAGCCCTTCCTATATGCACCGTTCTTGCTTCCCCCGGTCTTCTTCCTTCATACACAAAATTCAATTCAAGATTATTGAGCAAGCGCTTTGTAAGATCAATACTCCACAAATAATTACTGCCAGGTAATAGACCATCCAACATAATATAGCTTACTGTTGTATTTGCAGGGTATTTATAATCAATATTGTTAAAAGTGAACCTGCCGGTAATAGAACTATTCTGAAGTACATTGTATTTTGTTTCTACATTGATTGAATTTGAAGTTGATTTCTCTCCTCCATACAATGGATTGTTTCTTTTGTTATCGAATTTATATCCTGTTGCCAGCCTGAATTTAGTTCCCTGTATAAAAACGATACGGGGTTCGATATTATAAATATCCAGTTCATAGTTTCGATTGGCAAAGCTTGGCGTATATAAACCATTAAGCCCTTTTTTACCACTGACATCTAGTGTAAAAGAGCGGCCAAGATTCCACCTGAATTTAATTGTCCAGTCATTTATCTTACGGCTTTCATAACCATACGTAAGCAGGATCTTACCCCGGTTGCGCAGGTTGCTGATATCGAAACCCCATTTGGCGCTGAAACGATTAAATGAGAATGTATTCAGGAAAACTGTACTCAGGGTTATCAATGACGTATCGGCTAATTCATATTTAAAAAATGGGCTGAACTCCGTATCTCCATTAGCAATTGATTTCTTGGTCACCTGAACTGATGATTTGAAATTGGTTCGTGAAATGAGTTTTGGTAACCCCTTTATATCACTTTTAGTCAATACCGATTTCGGGTTTAGTTGAAAGCTGTAGTTGAACGTGGTGTAGTTAGCTTTTACAAATTGATTAGTAGGAGTAAAAATGCGTATGAACTTTGCCTGGTCTGAGAACAGGGCTTCTTCAAACTCGTTCAATTGCTGAATACCATCATTGTTATAATCGATCCAGGCATACTGGCCCGTGCCCGCAGGCACTTCCATGTAAACAAAATCTCTTTTCTGCTCCTGCCCGGTCCCTAATTCATAAAAAATATTCCCCATTAACAATCCCTTCCATTCATTAATGATATACTCTGCCCGGCCAAGGATGGTTTCGTCGGCTTTTTGCTTTGAAATATCCTTTAGCACTTTTAATCTTCTAAAAGTAGTGTTGAACAAAAATTGGTGGTGCTGGTTGGAGAGTATCTCGGCCTGCAGGTTTACATTCAGGCTTCGGTCACCACGAACCAGGTTTTTGCCAACAGGATATTTATCAGACCGGGTAAAAAAGGTAATACCATACTTGTTCTTTTTTTTCTCCGCTGATCTGAGGTAAGCAGAGTATGTATCAAAAGAAAAACTTTGAATGGTCAGCGTATCGGATGTTTTGTCCTTTGTTTTGTTTTCTTCAAGCGCATAACGGAAGCCGAGCCTGAAATCTTTTAAACGCTTTAATTCTTTGCTGATATCAAAAACAGGCTTTATGAAACTTCCTTTGTTAAACTGAGTTTTAAAATTTGTGAATGCAAGCTGGTTATTCATTTGCCATCCTTTCCAGTTAAACAATTGCTGAATATTATTTTGAAACCCGTTGTAATCATCACCCCTGTTATAATTCATGAGCTGGTAGCTGAGAAAATTATTTTTTGCATTCTGTAATCTGGCAGAAGCCCGAATGATATGTTCATCCGCAGGTAACGGTTGCAATTCAAGCCCCCAGTCTCTTGAGAATTCTACATTACGAATCCTTTCAAGTGGCCTGAATTTACCTTGAACAAACTCATAGTCAAGGTTAGTAATAAGCTGTGTTTTTTTTGCCCCTGATGCTTTCATTAAGGCTGAGTTACCAAACTGAATTTTGGTAGCAATGCCCACATCATCCCCATTGTCTTTATCTGAAAAAGTATTAGCATCATAATTACTAAATGCCAGCTCTGTTTTAAGAAATGTATTATTACTGATCTTATAATCTGTTGCCACGGTCATTAACTGTTGTTTCTTTGGAGTAACAAGTGAAATGACAGGTTCATATCGTCCTTGCTTTACCCCGGAAACTGGCATAACGAACTTATACACTTTACCATTTGCCCCATTAAAATCAGGAATATAATTTCCTCTTCCCTCTCCCACATCAGAAAAAGCAAGATTGTATTTTGCTACAGCAGGCGCAGTTGAATATTGATAAAACGAATCTACACCCGTGCCGTTATTGTAATAAAGCTTTTCATATAAGATCTTTCCCGGATCAAATAAAGTATCAACAATGACAGAAGGATAAAATGCATTCTGAATGCTATCACCAAGATTAGTCAGAAACAATTTCTGGTCATCATCCAGCGTTTGGTTGATCTGGGAATTTTTGGCATCGCTATTATTAAAAAAGCCAACAAATATTTTAAATTTTTTATTCAAATCAAATTCCTGTGAAACATACAGATTAGCATTGAGATAATTCCTGTCAGCATATTCAAATTCCACCTGTATACGACTATCCTTAGTGATCATTCTTTTCGGAGTGAAAGTAATTTCTGCTGTATTATAATTGATCACATAATCCTGGTCCTCGCCACGCTGTAATAATTCACCATCAATAAAAACCCTTTCGGTGCCGGCAAGAATGATAAAGAAAAATTCATTATTGGCTCCTACTAACCTGTATGGCCCCTGGTTCCCTTCAAGTCCCTGGAAAATGTTCCGCGTAAACTTTCCTTTAGCAATTGAACCGCTTAGTAATGTTTTTGAGTACGCATTCTTTGAAATCCTGTTTCTTGTCTCAAATGAGATCCCTTGCAAGCGTTTATAAAATTTGAGAAAGTAAGTGCTATTTTCCCTGATGTCGATATCACCAAGATCGAGTTGCCATGTCCTTTTTTTAAACTGCAGAAATACCTGGTCAAACTCATTTAGTTGTTGTGTAGTTCCATCAGGTTGAATTGGTAAATTATTATCCGTGATCGCAGCATTTATCTCGATACTATCGCCCAACAGGCCATTTAGCGTGAGATTAAAATTTGAATTCACCACAGCATCCTGGCTGTTGCCAAATGAGATACCGCGGCCAAAACTTCCGTTGTACTGAAGATTGCCAAAATCAAAAAGCCCTTTTGCCAGTTGTTGTTCATTCCTGCCGAACTCAAACGGCTTTGCATAAAATTTATAGCTGATGCTGTCATAATTCAGTCGTTGAACTACTGAATTAAGTTTAAATGGAAACACCCTGTATATGATCGCCACACTATCGGTTGATGGCAGTGTTTTCCATTGCATCAATGCTTTTATATTATCAAAAGAATAGGTGGAATCACTGAATCCTTCTATAAAAAAAGTATTGGGAATAATGCTAAGCGTATCAATGCGAACCGTATCTGCAACAACAGCTATTTTTTTCTTCCGGAGATTAGAAATAGGTTTAGTATCCTGAACGGGAAATTGAGCACTGACTTCCAGAACAGCAAACAAAAGGGTAGCGAGAATTACTATCAGCCGTTTTTTACTCAAAAGCGGTGGTTTTTCATTTACTTAAACGTAAAATTCAGCATTTTATGGCAGCTATCCTACGTTGATTTTAATAAAAAAGCCCCGCCTGAAACGGAGCTCATTATCAAGTTCTGATGCTTTTTTAACTGGTGATCCCTTCTAACGAAAACAAGAAGGCATAGATCAGGGCCACATCCTCCAAAGCTCTGAATCTTCCCGATGCACCGCCATGTCCCGCCTCCATGTTAGTTTTAAACAGGATCACGTTTTTATCTGTCTTCATTTCACGCAGTTTGGCTACCCACTTCGCTGGTTCAAAATATTGCACCTGGCTATCATGAAGCCCGGTGGTGATCAGCATATTGGGATATGCCTTTGCTTCCACATTATCGTAAGGTGAATAAGATTTCATATAAAAATACTCTTCTTTGTTGGCAGGATTGCCCCATTCCAAATATTCGCCCGTTGTTAAAGGAATGCTTGCGTCGCTCATTGTTGTAATAACATCAACATATGGAACCTGGGCAACAATACCGTTCCAAAGATCAGGGCGCATGTTGACGATAGCGCCCATCAATAAGCCGCCTGCACTTCCGCCTTGTGCATACAAATGTCCTTGCGAAGTATATTTTTCCTTGATAAGGAATTCAGCCACATCAATAAAATCAGTAAACGTATTTTTCTTATTCATCATCTTACCCTCATTATACCAGTCACGGCCCATTTCCTGTCCACCGCGTATATGGGCAATGGCCACAACAAATCCCCTGTTTAACAAGCTTAACCGGTTACTGCTGAATGTAGCATAGGAGGTTGAACCATAAGATCCATAGCCGGTTAATAATAAAGGATGGCTGCCATCTTTTTGCGTTCCTTTTTTATAAACTATTGAAACGGGAACTTTTTTTCCATCCCTTGCTGTTGCAAAAGTTCTTTCAGTTACATAATTGCTTTTATCATACCCTCCAACTACTTCATTTTGCTTTTTTAGATCTTTTGCTTTCGTATCCATGTTATAATCATACACAGAACCCGGCGTGATCATAGATTGATAATTGAACCGGAGAACATTCGTATTGAAATCAACGTTAGTGCCAACTGATGAAAGATAAGCAGGCTCATCAAATTGCAGGTAATGCTCTGATTTGTCTTTTTGGTTGATGACCCGCAAATTCAATAATCCTTCTTTCAATTCAGAAACAACCATATGGTCTTTAAATAAAGTGAATCCTGCGAGATAAACATCCTTTCGGGTTGGAATTACTTCTTTCCAGTTTTCTTTTGACGTCTTATCAAGCGGTGTTTCCATCAAACGAAAATTTGTGGCATCAAGATTCGTGCGGATATAAAATTTATCATTGTAGTGATCGATATCATACACCAAACCCATTGTACGGGGATGAAAAACCCTGAACTCTCCTTTTGGATCAGTCGCATCAAGAAAACGCTGCTCACTTTGCTGCTCACTTAACTCAGAATATATAACTACGTACTTTTTTGACTTTGTTCTTCCTACGCCTATATAATGACGGTTATCTTTTTCTTCATACACTTTCACATCATTCTTAGGATCGGTGCCTACCTCATGTCGCCACACCTGGAAACCCAGCAACGTTGTGAGGTCCTTGAGAATATAGAATACGGTTTTATTATCAGCCGCCCATGCATAAGAACCGCCTTCCGTATTAGGAATCGTTTCAGGAGAATACTCCCCCGTCTTCAGATTTTTAAACCTCAAATTGTACAAGCGTCGACTAACTTCGTCTTCTCCAACTGCCACCATTTCATTATTGTCGCTTACTTCAAGCCCGGCAACGCTGTAATAAGGTTTTCCCTCACCAACCTGGTTTGCATTATGAATTATTTCTTCAGGGGCATCCAGCGTTTCCTTCTTACGACAATACACAGCATAATTCTTTCCTTCTTCCAGTCTTGTGTAATACCAGTATCCGTTGTCCTTATATGGTACTGATTCGTCCTTTTCTTTTATTCTTCCTTTTAATTCTTTGAACAGATCCGCTCTGAATTGTTTGGCCGCAGACATCATTGTATCTACATAAGCATTTTCTGCTTTCAGGTAATCAACGACTTTGGTACTATCAGGACCTTTCTTAAAAAAGTCATTCATCCAATAATAGTTATCTATCCGCTCATCGCCATGAGCGATCATTTTATGCGCTTTCTTTTCCGTCGTTGGTGCAGCCACGCCTTCGGGCCACTTGAATCCTTCTTTTGTCACTCCTTTAGTATTATCGTTACATGAAAGAATAAGCAGCGACGCAGCTGCTGGTAAAAGATTTTTCAAATTCATAAATGCAAGTTTAGATTCGTTGAATATACGAACACGTTCGCTAAATAAAAAAGCCCTTTTATAAAGGGCAAATACTTTATTTGAAGCAATTTATTTTTCAGAAACTAAGCCTGCGAATAAATATTCTTTGTTCAAACGGGCAATATTGTCTATCGAAATTTCCTTTGGACAAACTGCTTCACATGCACCAGTATTGGTGCAACCGCCAAATCCTTCTTTATCCATTTGTGCCACCATATTCAATGCCCTTGCTTTTCTTTCCGGATCACCCTGTGGCAACAAAGCAAGGTGAGTTACTTTTGCCGAAACAAAAAGCATGGCAGAAGAATTTTTACAGGCAGCGACACAAGCGCCGCAACCAATACATGCAGCCGCTGCAAAAGATGCATCAGCTTTGTCCTTATCAACGGGAAGAGCATTAGCATCAACTGCATTCCCGGTATTTACAGAAATAAATCCGCCTGCTTGTATGATCCTGTCAAACGATGTTCTGTCAACCATCAGGTCTTTTATCACGGGAAATGCGTTGGCACGCCACGGTTCTACCACAATTGTTTCCCCATCCTGGAAAGCACGCATATGTAATTGACATGTAGTTGTTGCATGCCATGGCCCATGAGGACGGCCATTGATATACATCGAACAAGTACCACAAATTCCCTCGCGGCAATCATGATCAAAAGCAATAGGTTCTTTACCTTCACTAATTAATTCTTCATTCAACACATCAAACATTTCCAGGAAAGACATTTCCGTAGAAATATTTTTCGCTTCATAAGTTTCAAATCTTCCGGCAGTTTGACTGTTCTTCTGCTTCCAGACCTTTAACCTGAGATTTATAGTTTTATGTTCCATTGTTAAACTGCTAAATGGTTAAATTGTTATGGTTTGTTTTTAAACTTTCAGTTTTTCATTCGTAAATAATATCAGAGCATTAATCGCCTTCGGCAATTTTTGCAACTCGCTAAAGATATATTTGTACTCCTCACCAGATAATAATTTCCTGACTTTGGATTTCTCATTCCAGTTTAGTGATTCGCTTAAAGACCCCTGACTGTAGCGATAAAACTTGATCTTATCCTTCTTGCCATATCTACCAAAACCTTCTGCAAGATTTGATGAAATACTATCTACAGCCCTTACAAATTGTTCTCCAACTGTTCTTTGAGAAAAACCAGTCCATTTTAACACTATATCCCAAACATAATTACTCAAATGAAATGATATCCGAAACGCCTCAATATCATTTAACTTTAAGAACTTCCTTGTCTCCATGATAACAATTTATCAATTCAACAATTTAACAATTGGTCTTTATTTATAACTCCTCTTACTCGGTTTTGCCACTTCGAATTTCAGTTCCTCTTTATGCAGCTCCCATTGATTTTCACCTTTGAATTCCCACGTTGATACATAAGAAAATTCCTCATCCTTTCTATCCGCTTCTCCCTCCGGTGTTTGGCTTTCTTCACGAAAATGACCACCACAGCTTTCATTTCTTTGCAATGCATCGATACACATTAACTCACCCAGCTCAATAAAATCTGCCACACGACCTGCTTTATCCAGTTCGGGATTCATTTCATTTATCTCGCCAGGGATTCTCAGATCGCTCCAAAAATCTTTTTTCAATTGTTGTATTTCTGAGATCGCTTTTTTCAATCCCTCTGCATTTCTTGCCATACCACATTTATCCCACATTATTTTTCCCAAGCGTTTATGAAAACTCTCAACCGTTTGCTTGCCTTTAATACTCATTAATTGATTGATGCGGTCAGCAACTGCTTTTTCTGTTTCTGCAAAAGCAGGATGATCCGTTGGAATAGCTTTTGTTCTGATTTCAGCAGACAAATAATTGCCCATCGTATAAGGAATAACGAAATATCCATCAGCTAAACCCTGCATCAATGCAGATGCCCCTAAACGATTAGCACCATGATCGGAAAAATTTGCCTCGCCCAAACAATACAAACCGGGAACTGTTGTCATCAGTTCATAATCTACCCACAAACCACCCATTGTATAATGAACAGCCGGGTAAATTCTCATTGGTATTTCATAAGGATTTTCACCGGTGATCTTTTCATACATGTCAAAAAGATTACCATATTTCTCCTTTACTACTTCTTTTCCAAGCAAAATAATTGTTGCTTCATCTGCATTTTCCATTGCTTGCTTACCCGCTTCGATTTTGCCATAACGTTTAATCGCATCAGCATAATCTAAATAAACAGCCTGCTTCGATGTACCTACTCCATACCCGGCGTCACATCTTTCTTTTGCAGCCCGTGATGCCACATCTCTTGGTACTAAGTTTCCAAAAGCAGGATATCTTCTTTCCAAATAATAATCTCTTTCTTCTTCTGGTATCTCATTCGGTTTGCGATTATCGCCTTGTTTTTTCGGCACCCAAATACGACCATCGTTTCTCAAAGATTCGCTCATCAATGTCAGCTTACTTTGATGATCACCGGTTACAGGAATGCATGTAGGATGTATCTGCGTAAAACAGGGATTCCCAAACCATGCACCTTTTTTATGTGCTTTCCATATCGCTGTTACATTACAACCCATTGCATTTGTGCTGAGATAAAAAACATTTCCGTAACCGCCAGTACACAGCAACACCGCGTGCCCAAAAAATCTTTCTAATTTGCCTGTCACCAAATTACGGCAAATGATACCTCTTGCTTTTCCATCGATCGTTACTACATCCAGCATCTCATGACGGCTATACATTTTTACATTGCCCAATGCCACTTGCCTTTCCAATGCCTGGTAAGCGCCGATCAATAATTGCTGACCTGTTTGCCCAGCCGCATAAAATGTTCTTTGCACTTGTGTACCCCCAAATGAACGATTGCTTAATAATCCACCATACTCTCGTGCAAATGGCACACCCTGCGCCACACACTGATCAATAATATTTGTACTTACTTCTGCTAAACGATGCACATTGGCTTCTCTTGCCCGATAATCGCCCCCTTTTATTGTATCATAAAATAGGCGGAATACACTGTCACCATCATTCTGATAATTCTTGGCGGCATTGATACCACCCTGTGCGGCGATACTATGCGCACGACGTGGTGAATCCTGGAAGCAAAATGCCTTTACCGAATACCCCAACTCGCCTAAAGATGCAGCAGCAGATGCGCCGGCCAGCCCGGTACCAACGATAATTACTTCAAGTTTACGTTTGTTGGCCGGGTTCACCAGTTTACAGTGACCTTTGTAATAAGTCCATTTGGCATCTAATGGAACTTCTTGTGGAATTTTTGCGTCAAGCATACTTCAATTTATAATTTGTATGTGAGGCGAAGCCGAAGCAATCTCCCCGCTTTTATTTTTTTATGTTGCCAACTCCTGTAATTCTTATCATCACCTGTTGTGTCACTCACTTGTACGTTCAGTAATTCTATTCAGCTTTTGTCCACCCCCATTTGAAATTTTATCCTGTTCGAACATCCGACCCCCGCCAGCGGGGGATAAGGAACATTTCCTTTTATTAATCTCACAATGCAATGCTCAATAGAATTGTACTGTTGAAGAGTGCGACGCAACAAAAGCTTCATAGTAGCAATGCTGCCGGTTCATCATTCAAAATCAATTAAAGAACTATTCAATCAACTAATAACTGCCCAATCTAAGTCTCTCCGCCTAAGGCGGAGCACAGGGGTTACCCTATCCATCCCAATTTGAATGCAAGCGGCATCAACGCGAAGATCAACGGAACAATAATTGAAAATCCGATACCCAATGTGTTGACCATATTCAAATATTTCTTGTTGTGCAAACCCAATGTCCTGAATGCGCTTTGAAATCCATGCATCAGGTGCCAGGCAAGCGAAATACATCCGAGTACATAAACGATCACGATCCACCATTCGCTGAAAGTGGCTTTCATTAAACTAAACATATCATGTCCGATAAATCCATTTGATAATAGCTTTGGTACTTCTATGCCTGTATGAGTGAATCGTGATGGGATCCAGAAATGCCACCAGTGAAGAAGCAGGAATATTAAAAGAATTGTACCAAGTAATCCCATTGAACGACTATACCATTTGCTGCCACGATTACCGAGATTTACTTCGTACCCTATTTTTCTTTTTGACCGGTTTTCAAATTCTACGACAAGCCCCTGTATTATATGAATAAAAAATCCGGCAAACAGTACATATTCCATAATACGTATCACTACATTCCTGCCCATGAATTGAGCGGCACGGTTGAACATGTCCCCGTTATCAGAGCTATCAAATGCGTCTTTAAAAATACAGGCATTAACACCCATATGAATTACCAGGAAAGTAATAAGAAATAAACCCGTCACACTCATCACGATCTTTTTGCCTATCGTAGAAGTAAACAACTGGGACCAGTTCATAAAGCGAGTAATTTAGATGGAAATGGTTTTCAGTCATAAAGATACTGGCCGAACTCCAAATTTGTGAGAAAAATTTAAAACTGTGATAAGCGGCTTTTGGATCAATAGAATAATTGAAAATAGATGGCCCGTTATATTGAGCTCTAACAAATAACTTTTAAACTACCAGTATCATCCTGGCAATCGCGCCTGTTCTACTGCATCGATCTTTTTAAACAAGTGGAAAGGTTTATATGTACGCCACTCAGGAATTTCCATAAGTTCGAGGTACCGGTTGAGCCTTGCTTTTCTAAAATCATGTTGTGTTGCTTCGGGCATATTCAGGATTACGATCCAGCCATGCTCGTCTGAGGTTTCTTCATACCATTCTTCATAATAATCCCTGTCACCGCTATGAAAGTTCAGGACGTTTTCTGCGATCAATATAAACTTATTGATACCCTGTAATTCAAAGATATCGATCACCTCCCGCTTGAGTATCATTATATCATTCTCAATTGCGTCATTCCACTCTCCTATTAATTCAATGATCGCATATTTTTCGTCGTAATCAGCCATCAGTACTTTCATGTAAAGTGTACGGCTGCCAAATTCATCCCACTGCGGATGTATATAATAATTGTAAACGGTTTGGGTAAATTCAAATTCAGAATGTGTTTGGCCAAAGAAAGGCGAACGCTGATCCTCTTCAGCTATATAAATATGTTGCCAATTATAAAAGGGTTCTATATCATGCATACACAAAAACTCCTCCGCAAAGATACATCCGCATTAACTAAAGTATCAATAGCAAAAGTTTAAAAGTTGATAAATTATATGTGAAAAAATAAATGGAGAAATGTTGGCTAATCCAATAGAAAATTCTTAAATGATTCATACGATGCACTCATCTTAATACTTTTCTTTTCACTCTTCATAAGTGAAGATATAGAAGGTGGGATCTCTATTTTTTTTGCTGTAGCCGCTTCAACAGCGTCCGGAAATTTTACCGGGTGCGCTGTTTCAAGAAAGATACCTTTCCTGCCGCGATGCATTTGCAAAAATTTCTTTAACGATAAATATCCAACTGCTCCATGTGGATCCAAAAGATATGTTGATCGTTCATACACATCTTTAATTGTTGCAATTGTTTCCTCATCGCTAATACTATATGATGAAAGATTTTTTGCCAGCTCAGGGAATTGATGATGAAAGATCTCGAGGATGCGAATGAAATTACTTGGATTACCAACATCCATTGCATTGGAAAGTGTGGGCACAGCAGTTTGTATTTGAAAAATTTCTGTTTCTATATATTTTGTTACGGCATCATTTGCATTACAGGCTGCAATAAAATGATGAACCGGCAATCCGGATTGTTTAGCCAGGATACCTGCGCATATATTTCCAAAATTCCCGCTTGGAACAGAAATTACCGGTGCACTACCTTTCTCAGGCCATTGTTTATATGCAAAGAAATAATAGAACTGTTGTGGTAACCAGCGGGCCACATTTATTGAATTGGCGGACGTAAGAAAAAGTTTTTTAGTTAGGTCACTATCAATAAATGCTTGCTTCACCATTTGCTGGCAATCATCAAAATTTCCTTCGATCTCTAAAGCATGAATGTTCTTTCCAAGCGTTGTTAACTGTTTTTCCTGTACAGCACTCACCTTACCTGCTGGATAAAGAATAATTACATCTACGCCGGAAACATCATAAAAGCCATTGGCAACAGCACCACCCGTATCACCGGAAGTAGCAACCAGTACGGTTACCTTTTTACTTTCATCCTTTAAAAAATACCCGAGACAACGGCTCATGAATCTCGCACCAACATCTTTAAATGCCAGCGTGGGTCCATGAAAAAGTTCAAGTGAAAAGATATTGTCGTTGACTCTTACCAATGGAATTGGAAAACTTACTGTTTCGCTAACTATCTTAAAAAGATCGTCATCATTAATTTCGTTGCCGATATAGGGTTTAATGACACGAAAAGCAATTTCTTCATTTGAAACCTTTTCAATGGCATCCATCAAACCTTTATCGATTTGCGGAATAGCTTCTGGAAAATAAAGTCCTTTATCAGGCGCCTGCCCTTTAATCGTTGCTTCTCTGAATGATGCTAGTGGTGATTCCTTATTCGTGCTATAATATTTCATTCAATTACCTCCACTCCTTTTTTATTAATGGTAGTGACATAAGTATTAAAGTCAATTCCTATTTTATTATACACTTCCTGCATTACTCTTTCCACATTCTTTGCGGTGACCTCATCTTTACTCAACATAAATACGGAAGGGCCGGAACCTGAAATACCGCCACCTAATGCTCCTGCTTCTTTGCATTTAGATTTTACTTCGTCAAAGCCTGGAATAAGAATACTGCGCACAGGCTCAATAATAACATCCTCTAATGACCGCCCAATAAGGTCAAGATCGTTTTTTAAAAACCCAGTTACCAGTCCGGCAATATTTCCCCATTGCCGGATAGCATCTTTCAATAAAATTTGCTGACGAAGAATTTGTCGGGCATCAGAGGTTCGCACTTCAATTTGTGGATGAACAACTGTGACAAAAAGATCAGGTGATGAAATTGAAATGATATCAAGCGGATGAATACAGCGTATCAAACTTACACCGCCAAGAATGCAGGGGGCAATGTTATCTGCATGTTTTACTCCCGAAGCCAGTTTCTCACCATTCATTGCAAACTGAACCAATTCGTCATTGGAAAAAATATTGCCAAGTAAATGATTTGCGGCTACTGCGGCACCCGCTGCACTTGCTGCGCTGCTTCCAATACCACTTCCGGGTTTTATGTGTTTTTCAATCTCTATTTCAAAACCAATTTTATTATTCATTCTTTCCATCACTGACAACAATACAACACCGGCGACATTTTTTTCGGGCTCGGTTGGTAAATTGAAATTGTCCTTATTATGAATTATTATGGTAGCCTCATCAAGCAATTTCACCTTCATCACATCAAAGGGTTCTTTCAATGCGAGCCCGAGAATATCAAATCCGCAGACAAGATTAGCAACCGTTCCGGGAGAATGTACTGTTACATCCCCAACCCCTAAAGGGAAGCTATGGTTTGATTTACTCATTGGTAAATAGAATTACAGAAAGCATCCCGACTAATTCGGGACGACGCAACAAAAGGCCGACTGAAGAACCAATGTTGGTAAAACAATAATACATTTTAATCTTAAAAACTCTCGAGGTGTATTTCATTTTAAGTCTAAGTTCCCCTTTAAAGGGGTAGGGAGTTACATTTTTACAGCTCTTAAAATATCTGCAAATACTCCACTGGCAGTAACCTCCGCACCAGCTCCTGCTCCTTTAACCACCATCGGCTGTTCTTTATATCTATCAGTGTAAAATAATACCACATTATCTTTCCCATACAAATGATAAAGATCATGCTTTGGATCGATATGTTGCAATCCAACCGATGCTTTGCCTTCATTATAAGAGGCAACAAACTTTAATTTGCATCCCGAAGCATTTGCTTTTTCAAAAATCTTTTTAAAATGATCTTCCTCTTTTGCCATTGCTGAATAAAAATCATCCACTGTTCCTTTCATACAAGATTCCGGCATAAATGAATTGTTACTGATCTCATCCATTTCTATTTTCTCCCCTGCTTCTCTTGCAAGGATCATGATCTTTCGCATTACGTCAGTGCCGCTGAGATCAAGCCGTGGATCGGGCTCCGTGTAACCTTCATCTTGTGCCTGCTTTACAACATCAGCAAATTTTCTTTGCCCATCATAATTATTAAAAACAAAATTGAGTGTCCCGCTCAGCACGGCTTCAATACGATGGATCCTGTCCCCGCTGTTGAGCAGATCATTTAGCGAAGCAATCACCGGTAAACCTGCGCCGACGTTTGTCTCAAAAAGAAAATGACAATTGAACTCTCTTGCAATATCTTTTAATTTTTTATAGTTGCTGTAAACCGACGAAGCAGCCACTTTATTACAGGCAACTACCGAAATACTCTTTCTTAATAGCTGCTCATAAACACCCGCTACAACATCGCTGGCGGTAATATCAACAAAGATCGAATTGCGAAGATTGCGTTCAATGATCTCGTTTACGAATTGTTGTATATCCGCATTCTTACTGTCAATCATCTTTTGCTCCCATTGTGAAAGACTGATCCCGTTTTCATCGATCAGCATTTTCCTGCTATTACAAATACCCACAACATTTACTACCAGCTTCATTTGCTTTTGTAAAAATTCCAGCTGCTGTCGTAATTGCCCTAACAATTTCTTACCCACATTACCAGTACCAACAACAAATAGGTTGACCTGTTTATAAGTGGTTTCAAAAAATTCCTCGTGCAAAACGTTGATCGCTTTCTTCACATCTTTGGTGGCAATTACCGCCGAGATATTCTTTTCCGACGAACCCTGTGCAATAGCACGAATATTTACACCATTCCTTCCCATGGCACTAAACATACGTCCGCTGATACCGGGGTGACTTTTCATATTCTCGCCAACCAATGCAACGATCGAAAGTTCTGTTTCAATTTTTAACGGTTCAACCTTTTGTAAAGCGATCTCATTCACAAATGCGGCATCAACTGCATGCTTTGCTTTTTGCGCTGAAGCCGCTTCAATGCCTACACAGATCGAGTGCTCAGATGAACTTTGCGTAATAAGAATAACATTTATTTTCTCATTGCTCAATGCTTCAAAAAGTCTTTTAGAAAATCCCGGGATGCCGATCATGCCGCTGCCTTCAAGGCTGATCAGCACAATGCTGTTGATACTTGAAATGCCTCTTACGATATTTCCATTCTTTGTAGATACAGATTCTATCAATGTCCCTTCATCAGTGGGAACAAATGTGTTTTTTATCCAAACGGGGATCCCGAGGGACATCACGGGTTGTATAGTTGGAGGATAAATAACCTTAGCACCAAAATGTGATAGTTCCATTGCCTCCTGGTAAGAAATATGCGGAATGATACGGGCATTATTTGTAAGCCGGGGATCGGCTGTCATCATTCCACTCACATCTGTCCATATTTCCAACACGTTTGCTTTCACACCCGATGCAATTATTGCTGCTGTAAAATCAGAACCGCCGCGACCAAGCGTGGTGGTCACACCATTTTTATCGGTAGCAACAAAGCCGGGAAGAATAAATAATGAGGAAGGTTGTGATTGAAAATAATCATTCACTTTTTGATTCGTTGCTGTGTAATCAACTTCTGCAGCCGTAAATGTTGAATTAGTAAGGACCAGTTCCCGGGAATCTTTCCATGTTGCGGCTATACCATCGCTATTAAATTTTGCAGCAATGATCTGCGAAGAAATTAGTTCACCATAACTGCTGATCCTGTCTTTTGTCCGTGGCGTTAATTCGCCTAATAAAAAGATGCCGTTACAAATGTCTTCGATCTCGTTACAGCTCTTTTTTACCAGGCTTAATAGATGACTTTGTTGTGCTACCGGGATCAATTGTTTTACTGTTTCCAAATGTCTTTGCTCAATTACGGTCAACTTATCCTTGTAACTTTCATTTCCATCGGCCGCTAAGGCTGCAGCATTCAACAACAGATCGGTCACCCCACCAAGCGCAGAAACAACTACAATGGTTTTATCTTTTGTGATCGACTCTTTTACGATGGCAACTACTTTTGAAATATTTTCAGCGTTGGCCACGGATGTGCCACCGAATTTTAAAACCTGCATATTATACCCCCTTCTCCGCCTGCGGCGGAGAGTTTAGTTAATTAATAATAAATGAATGATCTTTTTTTTTATTCATCCCGATAACGGGAGCTCGATTTGATATGGTAATTTATCCCGCTACTGGCGGGATTGTAGTTGTTGCAGAGGTAATAGTAGCAAGTGCAGAAGAACTGCAGGTTGCAAGAGGGGAAACGATATGTGACCAATGTAATTCCACTACCAAATGTTATAGACACAAGATAAAAAAGAAAACCAATAACACTCGTTATTTTGAAGAATTTTCCACAGCTTTTTTTACGCTTCCATATTTCAATAACAGCTCTTTGGCGTTATCGTAATTATTCATTTTCAATTTTTCCATAAGCATCTTAGTGCCGCGGTCAACCAGCTTTTCATTTGTTAGCTGCATATTCACCATCTTATTATCCTCTACCCTGCCAAGTTGTATCATCACTGCCGTAGAGATCATGTTAAGCACTAATTTCTGGGAAGTGCCGCTTTTCATTCTTGTGCTACCAGTTACAAATTCCGGCCCCACTTCTATTTCTACAGGATAATCGGCTACCCTTGCTAAGGGTGAACCTGGATTATTGGTAATACTACCTGTAAGTATGCCCCTGCTTTTGCACCCTTCCAATGCCCCCAACACATAAGGAGTGGTGCCGCTTGCGGCAATGCCTATTACAAAATCATTATCCGAAATCTTATTCTTTACAAGATCATTCCAGCCTTCCTCCTTATTGTCTTCTGCATATTCCACAGCGTTGGTAATCGCCTTATCGCCACCTGCAATGATAGCATTCACCAATCCATAAGGTACTCCATAAGTTGGTGGACATTCGCTGGCATCAACTACTCCTAAGCGACCACTTGTACCGGCGCCAACGTAAAACAATCTTCCGCCGCTTAGCATCTTGTCACTGGCCGCTTCAACCAATTTTTCGATCTGTGGTATCGCCTTTTCTATGGCGTAGGGAACGGTCTTGTCTTCGTTATTTATATTTATCAATAGATCCGCTACCGGCATTTTGTCTAGATGCCGGTAATTACTCGGTTGTTCTGTTATTTTTTCAAAAGACATAATAAATTTCTCCTAACTATGATAAGCTACCAATCCTTCCATTGGGTTTTTTATGACCCTGCCCAGATCAAACTCGTACGTTTCGCAAAGATGCCTCAATACATCCTGAAAACCATAAGCAATACTACCAATAAAATGTATGGGCATTAACCAGGATTCACGATACTTACAAAGATGAAAAAAGAAAAAATCATTCAACCCATCTTCAATAATATTCTCGATCATGTAATGCCCGCGATTTTCAGCAAGGAAAATGGCGAATGACGCAAGATAACGATTGGGCAATGGTTTTTTGTAGACATTATCAAGTATCTCTGCCCTGTTAGTTATATATTTTGCATCAAATCTTGCCCGAAGGTCGTCATCAAACGTCTCGTACAAATAATGTTGAATGACTTTTTTGCCGAGATAGGCCCCGCTGCCTTCGTCCCCCAACACATAACCGATGCCGGGAGTTTGTTTAGTGATCTTCTTCCCGTCGTAGTAGCAGCAAAAAGACCCGGTCCCCAGGTTTCCCACCATTCCTTTTTTCCTTCCGCAAACGGCCCTTGCAGCAGCCATCAGGTCATGCGTTACTTCTATTTTTTTTGTTTTGCCGAATACCTGTTGTATGGCTTTTTTAATTAAACGTCCGTTAGCAGGATTTGCACAACCTGTGCCATAATAAAAGATCTCATCCACTTTTACGTTCTTAAGCTTGGGCTTTAGTTCTGTCAGCAATAGATTTTTTATTTGGTCTTCATTTAAAAAATATGGGCTGATACCCTGCGTAAAAATGGTTTTCTTTTTACCATTATTCAAAAGACGCCATTCGGCCTTTGTAGCTCCGCTATCTGCTATTAGTTTGATTAAAGACATTTTTGTTGGTTGCCGGGGACAGGTTCGGGTTATTATGTTTTAAAATTATTAACTATTGGTAATTAGCACAATAAGTCAGTAACCAGAAACTTTTTTCTATTTTGCATTAAAATACAAAGAAACAAGGAACGATGGGTAATAAAAAATTGCAGGTATGGCTTCCGCTGGTTTTTTCAGTAGTGCTGATCGGGGGAATGTACTTTGGATTTAAATTAAGAGAGACTACGCCTTCAGGAACCGGGTTTTTTAAAGCTGATAAAAAAACCGCGTTACAGGAAATACTTGACCTGGTAAAGCAGCGCTATGTTGACCGGATAAGCATTGATTCATTACAAAATAACGCCATCGGGGAAATGATGGGTCATTTGGATCCTCATTCAATTTATATTCCTGCTTCGAACCTGCAGGAGGTAAATGAAGACCTGCTGGGTAATTTTGAAGGGATTGGTGTTGAATTCAATATTTTTTCTGATACGGTACATATTGTACATGTGATCGCAAACGGACCAAGTGATGAAGCAGGACTAGAGGTAGGCGACAGAATTATCAAAGTAAACAATGAAACCATTGCAGGGAAAAACCTTTCCTCCGATGATATAAAAAAGAAGATCCGGGGTTCAAGAGACACACCTGTCAAACTTACAATACTTAGAAAGGGTGTGTTAAAAGAAGTATCGGTAAAAAGGGGTACGATACCGATACCTGCTATTGATGCAGTTTACATGCTTGATGACACTAGCGGTTATATAAAGCTGAATAAATTTTCGGAGACGGCTTACGAAGAGTTCATGCGTTCGCTGGAAAATTTGCAAAAGAATAAGATAAGCAACCTGGTGCTTGACCTGCGTGGTAATAGCGGCGGCTTCATGAATGAAGCTGTTGAAATGGCCGACGAATTCTTAAGCGGTGATAAGTTGGTAGTATATACACAGGGCGTTAATACTGCAAAGAGGGAATACAGATGCCGAAGGCCCGGTTTATTTGAAAAAGGCGGGCTGGTTGTTTTAGTCGATGAACTTTCTGCAAGTGCAAGTGAAGTGCTGGCAGGCGCATTGCAGGATTGGTGCCGTGCCACGATCGTTGGTCGCAGAACTTTTGGTAAAGGATTGGTGCAGGAACAATATTCACTAAGTGACGGGTCAGCTATTCGTTTGACAGTTGCAAGATATTATACACCAAAAGGAAGAAGTATTCAGCGCTCATACGAGAAAGGCAAGGAAAAATATCTGGAGGAGATCGCAGATCGTTATGAAAATGGGGAGGTCACTCATCCTGATACCAACAAAATTGTTAATGGCAAAATTTATAAAACGGAATGTGGTGATACGGTATATGGTGGTGGCGGTGTCACACCTAAAATGTTTGTTGGCCTCGATACAGGCAGTTTACACAGGAATGTAACCGAATTATATGGGAGCGGCTCACTCAATAACTTTATTTATTACTACTATATTGCTCATCTCGATGAAATAAACAAGTTCAACAAGCCGGAAGAATTTATTACAAAATATAATAATGAGGAAGTGATATGGCGGGAACTTGTGAGTCATGCCGCCAGGGATAGTATTGATCTTACCAAGATCTCTGCTTCCGATAAAGATTTCTTACAAAAAAGAATAAAAGCCCAGCTTGCAAGATACAAATGGAGATCGGAAGGATACTACGAAGCAATTAACAGTCACGACCCGGCTATTAAAAAAGCATTAGAAGTTTTAGCGAAATAAAAAAGCAATCCGCCGGGGCGCATTGCTTGATGAGAATAAGGTGGAATTTTATATTGAGTTATAAGTCGCTGCCTCCATTTGCCTTATCGTACCAGTTCTTTTTCTCCACGAAATAGGAACCAATTAATCCAAGACCACCGCCCATTGCAATCAGCGCAAAATAAATCCCGGCTGGCTCGATCCTGTATGGCAGATTCATATCCACGAAAAAGGCGATAAGTAATCCCAACCCCGCTCCAAGTAATAACAGGCCCCATTTCAAACTTCTGAAGGGTGCGGGACGATTGAGTCTGTCCTTAGGATTCATTCCTTTTTCAACCATAGCAAGATTTTCCCTGCTTTTCAGATAAGCAATTCCGAAGATCATAGCAAATCCGCCAGCAAAAATGGTTATGGGTATTAAAACTTCTGAGCCGTGCATAATTCAATTTTTTATAGTTATTAATTTTTAATTCTACTCTTTATGACTACAACTCCGGACGTCAGGTTACAGTCGCTAAAGAACTTTTTATTAAAATGGTTTACATGATCTATGACAACGGATGCTTAAGAAAGGTTACAGGCAAAGATGGCGTACCGGTATAATATAATAGACTAAATAAGGTCTAACTTTAGTGTAACCAAAAATCATCTTTAGTAGTCTTATTTATTGAATGTCAACCGGACTTGGTGATAATGAGATCATAAGCAGGGTACTGCAGGGTGAGCAGAACGCCTATGCTGAACTGGTAAATCGTTACCAGGGCTATGTTTTTACCCTGGTGCTGAGGATGGTCAAAAGCCGGGAAGATGCCGAAGAGATCTCACAGGATGTATTTATAAAAGCGTACCGGTCGTTGGCAGATTTCCGGGGTGAATCGAAATTCAGCACCTGGCTTTATACAATAACCAATACCACCAGCATTACTTTTTTAAGAAAAAAGAAATTGGAAGTGCATTCCTTGGATAATGAGAAAGTATTTGAAGCGGCTGACAATAAGGATTCCGGTTTCAGGGCAAATCTGATCGAACAAAAATCGAGGGTGAATATGGTAAATGAAGCTATTGCCATGCTCAGCCCGGATGATGCGGAGATAATTACCCTGTTTTACAAAGCAGAACAAAATCTCGAAGAGATAGCCAGGATACTCGGACTTGAAACCAATACCGTTAAAGTAAGATTGCATCGTGCCCGCGCAAGACTAAAAGAAAAAATGGAAAGAAACTTCAGTGAAGAAGTAAAAAATATTTATTAAACAGTGTTGTATGAACCAGGAACAAAATATAGAACATCAACTTTGGTCATATAT
This sequence comes from uncultured bacterium, assembly GCA_965652775.1. Taxonomy (GTDB): domain Bacteria; phylum Bacteroidota; class Bacteroidia; order Chitinophagales; family Chitinophagaceae; genus VBAS01. The sequence goes on along the minus strand of CBFGXP010000010.1, from coordinate 10,172 downwards.
TGATGGCCATGCTTCCAGCGAAGAAAGATCTTTTGTTGAAAAATTACTGCAAAGCAATCTTGATTGGAAAAACAAATACCATGAGCTGCTGGATATCCATCAATTGATGAATAGCGCTGAGCTTGAACAACCTTCTTTGCGTTTTACCAAAAATGTAATGGAAAAAATTGCTCAATATCATATTGCACCAGCAACCAAGAATTATATCAACAAAAAGATCATTTGGGGTATCGCCGCATTTTTTATTACACTAATTGCCGGATTTCTTATTTATGGTTTAGGTCAAATAGATTGGAATGCCCAAAGTGACAGCAAATTGCCTGTAGATATAACCCAGGTTGATTTCAGCAAAATTTTCAATAACAATTTTGTAAATGGTTTTATGATGATAAATGTGCTGCTTGGTCTTGTCTTACTGGACAGGGTTCTTGCCAACAAACGAAAAAAGTTTCAAAAGCAATCCTGACGCTTAGCAGAAATTAAAATCAAAACCAAGTTTGTTAAAGTTGATTAGTGATGCTATATCACTAAGTCCGGTATGCCCTTCCTGTCGAGGAAGGGCTTTTACTAAATTTCCTTTTGCAACTCTTCTGCCTTGGCATAGGCCGTGGTCGCCTGTTTATTATCGTTTAAAAGTGTATAAACATCTCCAAGGTTTAAATAATAATTTGGCTCGTTGGAATTTACATTGATTGCCTGGCTGTAAAGCTCCAGCGCAGTTTTATAATCATTTCGCTTCGTATGATAGAATATTGCTGCTAAATTTAAACAGCGATCATTGGCAGGGTCAAGCTTCAAACTTTTCAAGTAAGCATCTTCAGCCTGGTCATCCTGGCCATTGTAATCAAATGCCAACGCTAGATTTTGATAGTAAACAGCAGATTTAGAATTCAACTCAATTGCTTTTAAATAACTTTTAATAGCTTTTTCAAATTGCCCTGTCTTATAATAAAATACTCCTAAATGATTATGAATATCATCATTATTGGGATCTCTTTCTAACATCTTAAAATAGGTTTCTTCCACTTCGTCATTTTTATCAAGTGCTTCATAAGCGACTATGAGGTTTTTATAAAAAAGTATATTATCCGGATCAAGTGTCAACGCATCCCTATATTTTTCAATGGCCTTTTCCGTCTGTTGTGTATTATAGAAAAACACACCAAAATTATTATGATAATTGGCGTTGTTCGGTTCAATGTCTAATAAATTAATGTAGGCTTCCTCTGCTTCTTTATTTTTATTCAATCGTTCGTAAGCAACTGCAATATTTTGATAATAGATTGAGGCATCAGGGTTTATTGCAATTGCCTTTTCACACAATTCAATAGCTTTTTCAAACTGATTATTATTGAAAAGAAACTCGGCATATACAGAATAGAACCGATCGTCACCAGGCGTATTCTCTATCGCCTTTTCGAATGCACGTGATGCCTTCTCATTGTCGCCTATAACTTCATAAGCCAATGCGAGGTTCTGATAAATTATGCCCTCAGAAGGTGCCAGGTCGATCGCTTTTTTATAATAGGACATTGCTATTTCGGCATCTTCTCTTGTCCCTTTTCGATAATATAGTACACCGATTTTGTTGTTCAGGTCTACATCGTCAGGATTGTCCTTTAATGTTTCAATATATAAATCAAGCGCATTTTCAAAGTCGTTCATTGCTTCATACAAAGCACCGAGGTATTTTCTATATAAAAGGTTTCCAGGATCTTCCTTGCAGCACCGCAATAAGTTTTGCAATGCAGCGGCGTAATATTCTTTACCCATTGAGTATTGGGCAGACGCCAGCAAGGCCCTGACATTGTGATCCGATTCATTTTTTTCAAGCAATCCTAAATAGATGTCAATTGCTTTTTGAGGCTCCTTGTTTCCCTCATATGCAAGAGCAAGATTTGTTTTATACAACTGCACGTCGTTTTCTCTTTCTATAGCTTTCAGGTAATATTCTATCGCAGGCTCATCTTTTGCCTGCACGTAATAAAAATATCCCAGCCTGTTAAAATACACGCCACTCAGTTTTTCGGTATCTGCGGCTTTTTTATATGCCTCCTCTGCCTGATCCAACATCTTGTTTTGCTCATAGGCAAGCCCGAGATTTTCATGTAATGCCGCATTTTCCTGATTTAACTCTATCGCTTTTTTATAATATTCAATTGCCTTATCTGTATCATCATTTTTATTTCTTTTATAATAAAATATGCCAAGCCGGTTGCAGGTCTGGTATTCTTCTTTATGCTTCAGCGCCTCCAGGTAATATTGTTCTGCATTTTCAAGTTCATCTATTCCTTCATATGCCAGCCCAAGGTTCTCATAATACACATTGTTACCAGGATTTTGGTCGATAGCCTTCTGGTAATAACTTATTGCCTCCCTGATTTTGCCGACACTGTAATAATGGACGCCGAGTTTGTTCGCCAGCAGATCATCTTTCGGATTCGCAGAAAATTGACTGATGAGGATCTCTTCTTTTTGTTTTAGACTTTCCTGATCATCCAACTGGTCGAGTGCATCGATCATGTTATCGAAATATATGCCTTCACTCCCCCTTAATTCGATTGCTTTCTGATAATATTTTTTTGCCTGTATATAATCTTTCTTTTGGTCAAAATACATTTTCCCGATCGCGTTATATGATTTGTCGGCCCATTCCGGCCGTATTTTAATACACTTTTCGTGTTCGGAGATAGCGTCATCAAATTTCCCCCCCTGTTCATATATCCATGCTAAACCCCAATGCACATCGTAATAATCCGGAATGGTTTTCAGGATCTTCTTCAAAAGCTTTTCACCTTCATCATACCTTTCCTGGTATCCATTAATATATGCAAGATCAATTTTGGCCGAAGTATAATTGGGCTTCAGATCAATTGCTTTTTGATAATACATTGCTGACGTGTCGTAATCACCCGCCACAGAATAGGCGAAGCCTGCGTCACGATAGGTGTTATATAGCATGTTCTCATACTTGTCATTCGGGAGTAATAGTTCGGCTTTGTTAATCAGTTCCGGAATCAAATTACGCCTTTCTGCTTCAGCGTCCCAATGCCCGTATAACTGTATAAGCTTTGAATAAGATTCAGTATTTGTAAAATCATATTTTATCGCATTGCGGTACCATTGCTCTGCGATCTCATAATTACCCTGTTCTTTATGACAATTACCAATCTGGATATAATTCTCTACATCGGTAGGATCCATTTGCATTGACTTCTCAAAATGCGAAATTGCTTTATCAAAATCCTGGAGTTTTAAATAATAGGTACCCCAACCTTTTTCCACTATACTATTGGTTGGATCTATTTGCCTGGCTTCTTCAAAATATTTTACAGACTCTTTGAAATCAGGATACCAAAAGAGTTGGATCTGGCCTATATTCACCAGCATTGAGCTTTTTTGAAACGGAGAAAGTCCCGGGCTTTGTGTAAGCTCATGAGCAAATGGAAATACATCCGCCCACCTCCCATCCATAATTAGATCGTTCATTGTTCTGTATTTCTCAACAGCCTTTCGTTGCTCTTTTGTAAAAGGAAAATCATGCAGACACAAAGGATTAAATACGGTTCCGGAAAGATAAATGACGGCATCAACGTACTCATTAAACCACTCCTTATAATTAAATTCTTTTTCCAGGCTCTTCTGTATGTTTTCAACATGTTGCTCATAATATTTTTGCCGGAGTGGTACAAACATTTTCAGAATATTTTCTTTATCGAATCGAAAGCGGTCAAGCTCTAAACCATTCCATGCTTCATATGGTTCATCGTGCTTGGCAATAAGGTTGATTTTAACTTTTTCAAGCAGTTCCGTAATTACGAACATATCATTGGTGGGATCGAGAGCTGCCTGGTGATAAGCATCAGCAATTAGTTTCAATATGGATTCCCTATCAAAATTCATTTACCTGTTGTCCAATTAGTTTAATGAAGATTTTCCCGATAGTTGTGATTCCACTGCCCTGGCCTGGGTTAAAGGAATATCCTTGCTGTCGATTGCAATGTCTTCCCGATAGACCTCAAGTCTTCCGCCACAGCGGTTCAGTGTGCAGATCTCTTTATCGGAATTTACATTTGGCCAGATCGTTTTGCATTTAGGGCATCTTTTAGTTACCAGCTTTTTCTCGGTAGTGCTTGAAATTTTTTCTGGCATTAACCGTATGGGCTGTATTGTGCTGATAAAAAGTAAAGGCGTTCCGAAAGTATTATTATCATAATACTCATTCTTTTTCCGTTTTTCCCCGTTCCTTCTTATTCCACAGCCAAGAAACTGACGACCTCTTGTTACGGCTCTTGCAACATCCTCACCATTTAGCAACGAGGTATAGAATTGTTCAATAAAATCAATAGATACGTCTTCACGTACAATATTCTGCATGGCAACTATCGCAGGAATATTGTTTAAAGCAAGAGCATAAGCAAGTCCTCCCGGGTTTTCCATATTGGCATCACATACCTGCCCGCTTTCACAAGCCTGAAGAATTATCAATTCTGGTTTTCGGATGTTGCTGTTCGGGTTAAATATTGCTGCAAATTCTTTATCACTTATCCATGTCAAATTTTCATTTTCGTCCGTAAAAGCTATCATGGACTCTTTATCCTTTACTTGTGCATGCCCATAAAAATGCAACACATAGGGTTCGCCATTGAAAGGACTTATGACTTCAGCTAAATCGTTTTCGAAATTTCGGAAATCGGGTTTTTCATTTTCCCTTTCATTTGTATTTATCAAACTGCCGAACTTTTGCTTAAGGCGTTTAAAACAATTACTCAAATCATCAATATCCAGTGGTAATCTTCCATCTGGCTGCCTTCGTGGATTAGAAATGATCAAAGCAACGTTCAGTTTCTGATCATTCTTTGGATGGAAAGTGATTTTGTTCTCTTTTACTATTCTTATCAGGTCAAATCGCTGATTACTGTCCGCTGCTAAATACAATTCCGCAATTTTTCTGTCTGCATCTTCCACCAAAAGATATTCCCAGGGTAGCTCTGGTATGTCACCGGTTAAGCCTTTGAACTGAAGATAAATCCTGCAGTATGTATTCGGACTGTCTCTTACCTCCTCCAGTTCATCAAGAAAAAATTTGTGCGCAATCGGGTCAAAAAACAAAACTTTGAATAAAGTCTTTCCTAATATCTCGTAGTCATTTTTATCAAAAGCTGAAACTAGCCTGTATTTGTTCAGCATCTTATGAAATATCTTGGCAATACCCAATTCAAGTTTCATATACTCCTGGTTTATGTCCCCTTTCCCGGGACCACCAACCGAACGTATAATTTCGATCTTGTCAGGTTGCACAATTATTCTTAGCTCTTTTACCGTCATAGGTCACTATTTCATATTTAGAATATCGACAGCCATTGAATCCATTTCTTTTTCCCATTCGTCCTTTTTTGTATGCTCCACGATCTCACCGGCCTCGCCAAGATCTTCCTTATCTTTTCTAATCTCTTTTAATTCGGCTTTGTACGTTTCGATCAATTTTTTTACCTGTTCATGTATAAGGTCGGGACTAAGTCTCATGTTACTATGCAATGCAAAAAATTTTGCTTTGATCAGCTCCCATTGTTCTTCTGATATTTTTGTAAGTGGCATTGCATATCCAAGTAATTCCTCCCACTGCGGGTAAAATGGAAGCTGGTCAATATCTGTCCTGTTATTTGTAGCCAATACACTATACAACACATAATCCGCATCACGATAAGGCTCACAATTTTCAATTGAATTGCCATAATAAAGCTCTCCATTCCCCTTGACAAAAAAATTCTTTTTTTCATATCTTATGCCATCGCTGATTTCTCTTTCAGATCTATTTATTAAAACAAAATAACCCGGTTTAAAATCATCACGGGCATTTAACATCAATGTTTTTCTATGGCCGATCAGCCCCATTACTTCTTTTTTGTCAAACAATGTGTCAATACCATCCAATACAAGTTTCGACACCTTCAGATAGTTATTCACCATATTTACAAAGCCTCCGGTATAAGTAGAGGCTGCTGACTCTACCAGCTTCAGCACATCTCTTAGATAATCCTTCTTTTCAAGTCGTGCAAGCACAACCGTAAGAGTAAAAGGATCGCCTTTAAAAGGATGAGTACCTGCCACTGTGGTGTTCCTGATTACATAACCATTTTTAGTGACTAATTCCTCATTAAGGCTTTTTTGTATCAGGTGTGGACCAACTACAAATGGGATCTCCACTTTTTTATTGTCGTAAACAAATTCAGAAGCGATAAACACAACCGGATCATACTTTCTTAACCATTCCCTGTCCTGGTGCAAAAACAGTTCATTAACCCTTACCGTAAAATAATTTTTATCCGGGTAAAAAGAATCGTTGAGATCCTTTGCTCTTTCTACCTGTTCCGGTTTGAACTCAATTATTGAAGGCATGAATCTTTCTGACCCGGATATTTTTGACCAGAGATTTTTTAAAAATTCAGACATAGGTAAAATTTTATTCGATCGCAGGTATAAAATATTTGCCCGTATAAACAGGGTAAGGAGTAGAGGTATGCTAACTTACACGTTTTTGATACAAACGCCAATACCACTTTAAGGTAATTTAAGCCACTGATATAAATGGAGCAGTTTTACCAAACTGATTAACTTTGTGGCACTAATAAATAAAAATGGAAATAAAAAACAATATCCTTGAAACGATCGGTAATACCCCGCTGATAAAACTCAACAAGATCACGAAAGATTTTCCCTGCACAGTGGCGGCTAAAGTCGATTATTTCAACCCGGGCAACTCCATCAAGGACCGTATGGCTGTAAAGATGATAGAAGTTGCAGAAAAGGAAGGCAAACTAAGACCCGGCGGCACCATTATAGAATGTACAAGTGGGAATACGGGAATGGGTTTGGCGCTTGCGGCCGTAGTAAAGGGTTACAAATGCATTTTTACAACCACTGATAAGCAGAGTAAAGAGAAAATGGATATACTTAAGGCTGTCGGTGCTGAAGTAATCGTATGCCCAACCAATGTTGAACCGGACGATCCGAGAAGTTATTATTCTGTGGCAAGAAGGCTGGCAAAGGAAATCCCCAATTCATTTCATGCTAATCAGTATGATAATCTTGCAAATCGTCTTGCGCATTATGAATCAACGGGCCCTGAAATTTGGAAACAAACTGATGGTAAGATCACGCATTTGGTGTGCACAGCAGGTACCGGTGGGACCGTTACGGGTACAGCAATGTTTTTAAAAGAAAAAAATCCAGCTATCCAGGTTTGGGCAATTGATGTATACGGTTCGCTGCTTACAAAATATTTCAGAACGGGTGAGGTAGATATGAACGAGGTACATCCTTATATCAGCGAAGGTTTTGGTGAAGATTTTGTTCCCGAGAACTACGATATGAAATGGATCGATCACTTTGAACAGGTAACGGATAAAGATGGAGCTATTATGGCACGTCGTTTAGCTAAAGAAGAAGGAATTTTTTGCGGGTACAGTGCCGGTAGTTGTATACAAGGATTAATGCAGTTAAAGAATCGGTTGAAAAAAGGTGATCTTGTCGTCTGCATCTTTCATGATCATGGAAGCAGGTATGTCGCTAAAGTTTATAACGATCAATGGATGATAGAACGTGGTTTTCTTGATGTAAAAACATTTAAGGATATTATAAGCAGTCGCAGCGGAAAACAAAAACTGGTTACTATAGACCCATCACAAACTGTAGCTGAAGCTGTAGACCTGATGAAAAAATATGATATTGAAAATATTCCTGTCATGAATGGCAATGGACCAATAGGTGCAATTAGTGAAAATGGTTTGTTTCAAAAAGTGTTTTCAAACCCTGATATAAAAAATTCGAAAGTTGAAAATGTAATGGAACGCCCCTACCCTCTTGTTGAATTTAATACACCTGTCGAAAAACTCAGTACGTTAATTAATAAAGAAAATGGTGCCGTATTGAGTAAAGATGAAGCAGGTAATTTTCATATCGTAACAAAATATGATGTGATACAGGCATTGGGAAAATAATTCAAACTTTATCATCAACAAACCCTCAGCTCTCTAACAGCTGTTCGTGATAATTAGTGTTTAAATCGATTATCTTGCGGCTCCATTTAGCGATTGCCCTTACCTGTAATTGATCACAAAACAAAAAACAAATGAGTAAATACAGAGCCGGCGTATTGTTCGGCGAAGAATTAGAATCACTTTATAATGACGCGAAGAAAAATCAGTTTGCTTTACCTGCTGTCAATACAATTGGAACAAATACTATTAATGCGACACTTGAAACAGCAGCAAAGGTAAATTCCCCGGTTATCATCCAATTTTCAAATGGTGGTGCACAATTCATTGCCGGCAAAGGAATGCCAAATGATAAACTGCAGGCAAATATATCGGGTGGTATTTCCGGAGCATTGCATATACATAATGTGGCGAAATATTATGGTGTACCTGTTATTTTACATACAGATCATGCTGCAAAAAAATGGCTGCCGTGGATTAGCGGATTAATAGATGCCGGGGAACAATACTTTAAAGAAAAAGGACAACCACTTTTCAGTTCTCACATGCTTGATCTGAGCGAAGAGCCGATCGAAGAAAATATTCATACCTCAGTTGAGTTTTTTAAGAGAATGAAACCGCTGGGTATGGGAATTGAAATAGAGCTTGGTGTGACAGGCGGTGAAGAAGATGGCGTGGACAATAGCGATGTGGAGAATTCAAAATTGTATACACAACCTGAAGATGTCGCTTATGCATTTAAAGAATTGAGCAAGGTTGGAAAAATGTTCACCGTTGCTGCTGCTTTTGGCAATGTGCATGGTGTTTATAAACCGGGTAATGTCGAATTACGCCCTGTTATTTTAAAGAATAGCCAGGATTATATTCAGAAAGAATTAAAGACTGCACCTCAGCCTGTTTATTTTGTATTTCATGGCGGCAGCGGTTCACCCCAGCACCAAATCCGTGAAGCGATCGGTTATGGGGCCATCAAAATGAATATTGATACCGATCTGCAATGGGCATTTTGGGATGGGGTTTTAACTAATTATAAAAAGCACGAAGGTTATCTGCAGGGCCAGCTTGGAAACCCGGAAGGGGAAGATAAACCTAATAAAAAACATTACGACCCCCGTGTATGGCTGCGTAAAGGTGAAGAGGCGTTCGTAAAACGTCTTGAAGTAGCTTTTGAAGATCTTAACTGTATTAACAGGAATGCTTAAGCAGCTATACTAATTATTGAATCCCTGTCGTAGTCACGGCGGGGATTTTTTCTTATTTAGGAAACAATTAATACAACAGTCTACCAAATCGGTGTAATAAATACGATAATTTTATACCCTGTGATTTAAATAAAAAGTATGGAAAAAAAATTTTACGAATTCCTTTATAAGCAACAAAAAGAAACGGAAACCGTACCGCCAAATGAGGAGATCGCAACATGGGTAAATGATCTTACCTGTCTTTTATTTCCAGAAAGATCTGATATTAACCATTCATCTGAAAAAGAAGTTGAATTAAAGTTTGCTGATCTAAAATCGGAACTGAAAAATTTACTGGATGCGACCAGTGGATGTATGGGCGATGCCAACAATGATAAAGCAACTCTCTTCTTTAATAATATCCCTGAACTGTACAGAATACTCAACACTGATATAGAGGCTTTGCTGGCAGGTGATCCTGCTGCAAGAACAAGGTTCGAGATCATAAGGGCTTATCCCGGGTTTTATGCCATTTCATTTTATCGCATAGCACATGCATTGTTTGATCTTAATATTCCTTTGCTGCCGAGGATCATTACCGAATATGCGCATTCAAAAACCGGGATAGACATTCATCCGGCCGCGGAAATAGGTGAATATTTTTTTATAGATCATGGCACCGGTATCGTAATAGGTGAAACAACTATTATCGGGAATCATGTCAAACTTTACCAGGGCGTAACGCTGGGCGCTTTAAGTGTTGATAAAGCACTTGCTTCTGTAAAAAGGCATCCAACAGTTGAAGATCATGTTATCATTTATTCGGGAGCAACAATTCTTGGGGGCGAAACGATCATTGGTCATAACAGCATTATTGGCGGTAATGTATGGCTCACGAAAAGTGTTCCCTCCTGCTCCACTGTTTATCATCGCCCCGATATTGAAGTTGTAGAACAAATTAAATCCTGATCATGGCAAGCATTATTGATTTGGT
>CBFGXP010000009.1:0-37221 GCA_965652775.1 uncultured bacterium | reverse complement strand
ACTACACCCTATCTCGGCCTCATGTATTATTATATGCCGAAAGCTGCAAACAGGCCGGTGTTTTCTTACAAGCTTTCCATCATTCACTTCTGGGCATTGATATTCCTGTATATCTGGGCAGGTCCGCATCACTTGCTGTATACTTCGCTTCCTAACTGGGCACAAACACTTGGGATCGTTTTCTCATTCACCTTGATCTTTCCAAGCTGGGGTGGAATGATCAATGGTTTACTTACACTTCGTGGCGCATGGGATAAAGTACGGGAAGATGTTGTATTGAAGTTTATGGTGGTTGCCGTCACAGCTTATGGCATGGCAACATTTGAGGGTCCTATGCTATCATTAAAAACTGTAAATGCGATCAGTCATTTTACCGACTGGACAATTGCTCACGTTCACGTTGGTGGGTTGGGTTGGAATGGTATGCTGACGTTTGGGATATTGTACTGGCTAATACCAAGAATTTTTAAAACAGAATTATTTTCAAAGCGTCTTGCCGGTTTCCATTTCTGGATCGCTACACTGGGAATAATTTTTTATGCGGTGCCTATGTATTGGGCCGGCTTCCAGCAAGCTTCTATGTGGAAGCAATTTACAGATGCGGGACAACTGAAGTACCAATTCATTGAGACGGTCACTTACATGAAACCATTCTATGCGATACGTGCATTTGGTGGAGCGTTGTTCCTCATTGGTGCACTTGTAATGATGTATAACTTATTCATGACAGTTGCAAAAGGAAAACTAGTTGCTAATGAAGGTGCAGAGGCGCCTCCGTTAGAGAAAATATTTCATAAACATGCCGGCGAACACTGGCACCGTCGCATTGAAAGAAAACCAGTTCCCTTTCTGATTGCAACATTGATCGTTATACTGATCGGCGGCATCATCGAACTGGTGCCAACCTTTCTGATAAAATCAAATGTGCCGACAATAGCAAGCGTAAAACCCTACACACCACTTGAATTGCAGGGAAGAGACATTTACAGAAGAGAAGGTTGTTATACCTGTCACTCACAAATGATACGTCCATTCCGTTCTGAAACTGAGCGCTATGGTGAATATTCAAAAGCCGGGGAATTTGTTTATGATCATCCATTCCAATGGGGATCAAAAAGAACAGGCCCGGACCTTGCAAGGGAAGGAACAATGAATTTGAAAAAATCTGACTCATGGCATTTGAATCATATGGATGATCCGCAAGCTATTTCACCTGGTTCCATTATGCCTCCCTATTCTTTCATGCTTGATAAAGAGTTAGATACCGCCAGTACTGCCGCAAAGATCAAAGCAATGCGTACAATGGGTGTTCCTTATAAACCAGGCTATGAAAATATTGCCAATGAGGAATTGATGAAGCAGGCAAAAAAGATTCAAGACAATCTTCTTAGGGATAGTATTAGCGTAAAACCGAATGCAGAAATAATTGCCGTCATTGCCTACCTGCAAAGACTGGGAACTGATACTGAAAAAAATAAGATAGCAGAAATTAAAAACTAAAACAATGTTCAAGTTTGTAAAACAGTATGCCGAAACGATTGACGGTATAAATATATACCCGATGATATCGCTGGTGATCTTCTTTCTTTTCTTTGTCGTGTTGTTGTATTACGTGAAAAAAATGGACAAATCAAAAGCGAAAGAGATCAGCAGAATACCACTCGAAGAGGAGATCGTTCCCGGCTCATTCACCCAAAAAATATAAAACCATATTGACCATGGTAAAGCATATTATAGCAAGAATTCTGATAGTTGTCGTCATGCTTGGATACGGTACACCTGTATTTCCACAGGGATTAACCGGTTTAAGCCGCGGTATGGAATACTTTTTTTACGCTGTCGTAGCATTTATTGCATTCACATTCACCCTTGCGGTATATTTCTTACGCTTAAAAAGCAAATACCAAAAAGAAGCGAATCTAAGAGCGGGTCGCTTGCATCGTCAATCGGGGTTAAGCAAGTGGTGGAGCGATCTCGATAAAAAATATTTTACAAGAGCTGCTTCACTCGAAAAGGAAGCGGACGTTCTTTTGGATCATGATTATGATGGCATAAAAGAGTTAGACAATGCTTTGCCGCCCTGGTGGAAATGGGGTTTTTATTTTACCGTGGTCGTCGCAATCATCTATATTTTTCGTTTCCATGTTACAGGATCAGGACCTACTCCTTTAGAGGAATATGATAATGAAATGAAAATCGCAGCGGCAAAGATGGATGAATTTAAAAAGAACAGCAAAGAGGCTTTTAACGAAAAAACGGTAACACTTGCCGATGCAAAAGGAATTGCAGAAGGCAAAAAGATTTTTATGGGAACATGTTTTCCTTGCCATGGAGCAAATGGGGAAGGGAATGCTGTAGGCCCCAACCTAACTGATGAATACTGGCTTCACGGCGGTTCACTGGGCGATATTTTTAAAACGGTAACCAGCGGAGTGCCTGATAAAGGAATGCAGGCATGGGGCAAAACATTTTCGCCGACAGACATAAAAAACATTTCAAGTTTTATTTTGTCATTGCAGGGAACGAAACCTGCTAATGCAAAAGCTCCACAGGGAAATTTATATGAAGCCACAAAGGCCAGCGATTCGCTGACAACTAAAAAGGATACCACTATCATTAAAAAAGAGCCAATTCCAACTAAGGCCGTTAAGTAATTAAATCGTTGATCGTGATAAATCCGAAACATGGAAGAAAGAGATTTTACAGAGATGGTGGAGGCGAAAAAGGAATTCCTTGATCAAAGTTTCCGCGACTCGGTTGCAACGATCAATAAGCAAGGCAGGCGGAATTATATTTTCCCCAAAAAGCCCCAAGGACGATTTTATAACCTTCGTACATTGGTTTCCTGTATTTATCTCATTATATTCTTCACGCTGCCATTTATAAAAGTTGATGATGAGCCACTGTTCCTGTTCAATGTGATTCAGCGTAAATTCATTTTCTTTGGACAGGTTTTCTGGCCGCAGGACTTTTTTATTTTCGCGATCGGCTTTCTCACCTTCATCGTATTCATTATTTTTTTCACGGTTGTATTTGGAAGAGTTTTTTGCGGATGGGCGTGCCCTCAAACTATTTTTATGGAAATGGTGTTTCGCAAGATTGAATACTGGCTGGACGGTGATGCGAATGACCAACGCAAACTTAAAGAAATGCAATGGAATGCGTTTAAGATCCGGAAGAGGATCACCAAGCTGGCAATCTTTTATTTCATTTCATTTATCATCGCTAATTTTTTCCTGGCGTATATAATCGGGATGGATGAAGTACTTGCGATGGTAAATGAAGGTATTGCCGCCAATCCTGTTACGTTCGTTTCGTTGCTTGGATTTTCCGCAGTCTTCTTTTTTGTTTATTACTGGTTTCGTGAACAGGTATGTATTGTGGTTTGTCCGTATGGAAGATTGCAGGGCGTATTGCTTGATAAAAAATCTATCGTTGTTGCTTATGATTATGTAAGAGGTGAGCCAAGGGGGAAAATTAAGAAAGAGACAAAAGGGGTTTGGGATACCGGTGATTGTGTTGATTGCGCAGCATGTGTAAGAGTTTGTCCAACTGGCATTGATATTAGAAATGGGACACAGCTTGAGTGTGTGAACTGCACCGCCTGCATTGACGCTTGCAACTCGATAATGGACAGGGTTGGAAGAGCAAGAGGCCTGATACGTTATGAATCAGAGGAGAATATTGCTCATAGTAAGAAAACAAAATTCAACTGGCGCATTGCCGCTTATTCTTTTGTATTGGTATTACTGACATCAGCGCTTGTAGTGATGCTGGTGACCCGTGATGATGTAGATGCCAGGATATTAAGAACATCCGGTCAAATGTTTCAAACGTTGCCGGATGGCAGGATCAGCAACCTGTATAATATTAAACTGGTAAATAAAACGAGAAAAGAAATTCCTGTTGTGATGAAGCTGGAAAATATGAAAGGAGAGATCGAGGTTGTTCAGAAAAATATGATAGTACCGAAAGAGTCATATTTCCAGACCTCATTCTTTGTAAAAGTAAACCGGCAATTAATTGAAAAACGAAAAACGCCGATTGTATTAGGAGTTTACCAGGGCAATAAAAAAATTGAAACAATAAAAACAACATTTCTTGGACCAGGATTTTAAAAAATTAATTTATGAAATTATCATGGGGCTATTTGATCAGTTTTGGTTATTTGTTCTTTGTAGCAGGAATCGCCTTCCTGGTGTATAAAGCAACAAGCCAAAAATTTGACCTGGTGACAAATGATTATTATGAACAGGAATTAAAATACCAGAGTATAATTGATCAATCTGCCAATACGGCGAGGCTTTCCACGCCACTTACTATTAGCCACACAGTTGCTGAATTGAAAATTGGATTTCCGGCTGAAATGAAGGATAAGAAGAAAGAAATAGATTTTTATCTCTATTATCCTGCAGACGCAAAAAGAGATTTCAGAAAATCAATGAACATAAGTGAAAATGAATTCAGACAAGTTTTGCCTGCCGCCATGAAAGGAATGTATGAATTAAAATTGTCATGGGAAGTTGATGGCGTTAAATATTATTTTGAAAAGAAATTATTTTTTTAAATGTCAGTCAGCACCGAATTGATTGTACCAGGATTTCTAATGGGATTAGCCGGAAGCCTTCACTGCATTGGTATGTGCGGACCACTTGCATTGTCATTACCGGTGCCATATAAAAACAATTTTGCAAGAGTAAGTGGGGGGTCGATTTATAATACCGGGCGGATTTTATCGTATTCTTTATTGGGAATGATATTTGGTACCCTTGGAAATTTTGTAATTGCCGCAAGATGGCAAAGCGTTTTATCAATAGTACTTGGCGTTCTCATTCTTATATACCTGCTTTTTCCAAAGAAATGGTTTCATTTGTCTTTGACAAATTCTTTTAGTAAGCCATTCAATTTTTTAAGACAGCGACTTGGGATCCTATTTCAATCAAAAAGACTCAGTTCATTATTTTTTATTGGTATTTTGAATGGTTTTCTTCCCTGTGGGCTTGTTTATCTTGGGTTGACATCTTCCGTTATTTCCGCCAGTCCTTTAAATGGAGGACTGTTCATGCTGTTTTTTGGATTGGGAACTTTTCCGATGATGTTTACAGTAGTATTCATGGGAAATTATTTGAATCATTCACTACGGCAAAAATTACACAGTATAGTGCCGGCCTTGCTCTTCTGTATGGCTGTGTTGCTTATCCTTCGTGGAATGAATCTTGGAATCCCTTTTATTAGTCCCGAAATTAATAGTGAACGCCAAACTCAAATAATTGAGTGTCACTAGAAATTTAATTTTCCCAGGCCCCTGAATTTTTTCACTGGAAACATCACAATAATTTGGCTGGATGATTTTCTGATTTCCTATATGGAAACATCAGACGCGGAGGCAGTTTAAGCCGGCTCTGCGGTAGATAAAAACTTTTTCCAGCCGTCTTATATTTTATGGTATTTCTTCCACATAATTATGATCATTACAACATTGTCTCAAGTTTTAACGCATCCAAATGGCCCACAATTCCCAGATAATCCGGATGTTTAACACAGGCATGCTTTATGTTAGGTGTAAAGCAAAGATCAACTCTTAATCTAAAAAAATTAAATTATGGCTGAAATACATGTTCAGAAGAAAAGAAGTAGCGCTACCTGGGTGTGGATCGTGGTCTTATTGTTGATACTGGGGGGCATAGTGGCTTATGTAATGATAAAAAACCAGGAGGAACGGAACAAAACTTCCAATCAACCTGCTAAAACATCTTTCTTTCAGCTTAAAGAGAAACAAGCATTATACGATGCAATGTGTTAATTAAGAATTTTTTGAATTAATCCATTTGATTTACAAATAATATTTATATGAGCAATACAACTCAAAAACGCCTCCAGGAACTTGACCGTTCAGATTATGAAATTGTAAAAGGTGAGCCCGACATCCGTGGTTGGGATGTAAAATATTTTACGGGTCAGAAATTGGGCGTTGTTGAAGAATTAATTTTCGATGTCCTGGACAAAAAAGTCAGATACCTTCTGGTTGACCTTGAAGAAAATGAATTGAAATTATTGCCAAGAAAAATTTTGGTACCTATCGGGCTGGCGGAGCTTGATCCAAAAGATGATGACGTTTTAATTCCGAATATTGCTATAGAGCAATTGAGCAGGTTACCGGAATATGATAGAAATCACCTGACTGTAGACGTAGAAAGGAGAATTTCGTCCACGCTCGGAAGGGACATGGAGGCAACAGCCTATGCAGTTGCATCCAACGATTCCGATCTAAAAGATGCGGGGAGAAAACTGGAAAAAGAAAATAAAAAATCGAAGGTTACAAAGGTATCGGATGAGATACATCCAGATTTTTATACACATGAACACTATAACCTGGATAATCTTTATAAGAATCGGCTAAATGACGCTGATCTCAAAAAAACCAATGAATCTGAATATGAGCGTGGCCTAAGGCTTTGGGAGCGTAGAAGTGAGGGAGGTATTATAGAAACAGACCGTGAAATTAATGAAGCAACAAGAGCAGAACTATCAAAAAACAGAAGAGATCTCTATCGTCAAAGACGATATAATGATGACAAAGCCTGAAGTTCGCTTTCCAGCAGATAAAATAAAATTAGAATTGTAACAGAAAGGCTGTTCCCTCGCCTTCTACCGATTGCACTTGTATATTTCCTTTGTGCAACATCATAATTTGTTTACAAAGACTAAGACCTATACCACTTCCGCTTTTTTTCGTACTAAAGAACGGGATAAAGATTTTTTCTATGATTTCAGCAGGCATTCCATTGCCATTATCAGCAACTCTTATAACAGTTTTTCGGTTGGTATTTAAATAAGCAGACAAAATTATCCGGGGATGTTGTTTTTCTTTTACTGCTTCAATGGCATTCACCACAAGATTGATCAGCACTTGTTCAAGCAGATTTGTATCCGCCTCTAATGAAAGATCTGGGTCCTTCAGGATCGTTTCTATTTCAATATTCTTTTGTTCCAGGGTGGGCTGCATCAGTTGCAATAAGTTTTCGAAAAGATCTCTTACAAAAACTTTTTTCAGATTCAGCGTCGTGATCTTATTCAGGTTGCGATAAGTTTCCGCAAACTTTAAAAGACCTTCGCTTCTTCTTTTAATAGTTTCAATACCTAATTCCAGATCGTCTACTGAACCGGATTCATTGCTCAACACCGCTACTGATTGTTGTAGCCTGTGTTTTAATGTATCTGCCAGTGATGAAATAGGAGCTACCGAATTCATGATCTCATGCGTCAAAACACTAAGCAGTTTTTGCCATGCTTTCGATTCTGTTTCATCCAATGCCTCATTTACATTCTGAAAAGCGATCAGCTTATAAATTTTGCCTTCAGTTTGAAAAGCCGTCGCAGATAATAAGATTTTGAAAGACGAAGTTTCCAAATGTGCAGTTGCAATTCTGCCATCACCTGGCTTTAAAGAAATGATTTGCTGGTACAACACATCATCCCTTTTTGAAAGCGAATGAATCGTTTTAAGATAAGGGAGCTGCATCATATTTTTCAGTGATTCATTCATCCAAACGATCTTCCCGGTTTCTTCTTCATAAGACAGGATACCTGTATCAACAAGCTCAAGGATCTTTTGCAGGTATTGATATTGTGTTTCTTTTTCCTTACTGATCACTTTAAACGTTGTATTGATCTCATTAAACCCCTGGCGAAGTGGTTGTATCTCAACCGGCGCATGTTTCACATCAAAGCTTCTTGAGAAATCACGGTAATGCACTGATTCCACAAACTGGTTCAACTCATCATGAGCTTTCTTATGAAAGCGATAAAAGTCAACAACCTGGTAAATGATAACAGGAACAACCAATAATAGGTAAACGTATAGTTCTCTTAATAAAAGAAAGGATGCGGCACTAAGTGTAATAAATAAGAACACTATCCGTATTAAAATTCTCCATTCAAATTGTTTAAATATCATACCCCACCCCCTGTCCCCCTAAAAGGGGTACTTTGATTTAATCTTATATTAATTACTGTATAAATCCTATGCCGCGAAAATTTCTCAATTGTATAAAACATATAAACTCAAATAAAGAACTATTAAAATCGAATGTACTGTTCCACCTGAGTTCCCCCTTTAGGGGGACAGGGGATTTAAATATCATACTTACTCAACCTCCGGTACAATGCAGTTCTTGTTAATCCTAATTCTTTGGCGGCTTTGGTAATATTGCCATTGTTTTTCTCGATCACTTTTAAAATAGTATTTTTTTCGATCGTGCTTAATTTCATTTCCTCCGGTTCATTTTCAGGCGATCCAATGGATTCTATTGGTGAAAAGATCAGGTCATTTGCCTGCAATACATCTTCATCTGCCATGATCACAGCTCTTTCTATTGTGTATTGAAGCTCTCTTACATTTCCCGGGTAATGATAGCTTAGTAATTTTTCTGTTGCTTTATGATCAAACTCCAATTCCGGTTTTATGTACTTATTACAATACAATTTGCAAAAATGTTTTGCAAGCAATAAAATATCACTTCCCCTTTTACGAAGCGGGGGCATCACGATCTCGACTGTATTGATACGGTATATAAGATCTTTCCGGAACCGGTTTTCATTTGCCAGTTCACTGAGTGAAACATTGGTAGCACAGATCAAACGGATATCAACTGCAATCGGTTCATTGCTGCCCAGCCTGATAATCTGGCGGTTTTGTAATACATTCAAAAGTTTGGCTTGTTGTTGCAAAGAGATATTCCCGATCTCATCAAGAAAAAGCGTTCCCCCATTTGCCGTTTCAAATCTTCCTATCCTGTCTTCCCTTGCATCTGTAAAAGCGCCTCGTTTATGACCAAACAATTCACTTTCAAATAACGATTCTGTCAAAGCTCCTACATCCACTTTTACATATGGTTTATCAGCCCGCAACGATTGTTGGTGAATTGCTTTTGCAACAAGGTCCTTGCCCGTTCCATTTTCTCCCAGGATCAAAATATTTGCATCAGTAGGTGCTATCTTTTCAACCTTATGAAAGATTTGCTGCATTACTTCTGACTCGCCAATCAGTTCTTTCCCGATGATGGAATCTGAATGCAAGCCGGGAGTGAGGGTTGTTTTGGTTTCTTTTCTTTTGAGCGCATCTTTAATGATAGAAATAAGTTTTTCATTGTGCCATGGCTTGACGACAAAATCCGCGGCTCCTTCTTTTAAAGAACGAACAGCAAGGTCAATATCTCCATAAGCTGTGATCATGATCACCGCAGAATCAGCTTTGGACTTTTTGATCTCTTTTAGCCAAAACAGGCCTTCGTTGCCCGTATGGATCGAACTTGTGAAATTCATATCCAATAAGATCATGTCAAAATGATCTTTATTCAAATGCCAGCGAAGGTTTTCCGGGTTTTTTTCAGTTATTACTTCTTTCACTTCTGTTTTTAGCAATAACCTTACTGCGGTCAGCACATCGGGGTCATCATCTACAACTAATATGGACGCATTCTTTAAAATCATCTAATAATTTCTGCAGAAAATTTCAATTTATGTTTTAACAACTCTGCAATTATACCATAATTACAAAGTCATGGCAATTAATTTTTTAGTAATAATTGATTTACCCGGGTGTATCAAAACCGGACAGTTGTTGTATCGCTAACGAACACTTTCGTAGATTGAGCTCTTGTAACCTTTTGTAAATCACATCCGTTATAAACTGGCATATTGTTCCCATAATGAAAACCAGTTTCTCATGTGTATGTCAACAAAGCTGCTTCAATCTTCAATGCAGTCGTAAGGTTGAAGCAGCTTATTTTAACAAATCGGACTTTTAAAAACCATTTATAATCGTGGATAGAGTTATCGCAAAAAAGAAATGGAGCCGCAAGCGTATATTGACCATCGCAGGTATTGTCGGCATTCTTGTTTTGATCGGTGCAAGTTATTACCTGACTTCCGGCAAGAGCCGGCTTAATGTAGAAGCAGAAAGAATAACTATCAGCGAGATCAAATCAGGTCCTTTCAAAGAATTTATTCCTGTTAACGGCGTTGTGTTACCAATTACCACGATCTATCTTGATGCCCTGGAAGGTGGCAGGGTGGAAGAAAGATATGTGGAAGATGGTGCTATCATGAAGAAAGATCAACCGATCCTTCGGTTGTCAAATACTGATCTGCAATTGAGCCTGGTTCAGCAGCAAACTTCGGTTTATAATCTTCTTACGCAAATGCAGATCTCTCAAAACCAGGCACAACAAAACACAGTCAATCGTATGAACCAATTGACTGATGTAAATAGCCAGCTAAAAGAAGCAGAAAGAATTTATAAGCTCAATAAAAGCCTTTATGATCAGAAAGTGATTGGCGGACAGGAATTCAAACAATCTGAGAATAACTATTATTATCTCTTAGAGAAGAAGCGCCTTTCAGAACAGATCATGAAACAGGATTCGACTTCCGGGAACCAGCAATTGAGACAGGCGCAACAATCTTACCGGGGATCACAGGAAGCACTCAATGTAATGCAGAAAAAAGTTGGTGACCTCATTGTAAGGGCTCCGGTTGATGGACAACTTACTTCACTTGATGCAGAAATAGGACAATCAAAAAATAAGGGTGAAAGATTGGGACAGCTTGATATCCTTAGCGGCTTTAAAGTAAGAGTGGATATTGATGAACATTATATTTCCCGCATCTATACCGGGTTGATAGGAGATTTCACCTTTGCCAACAAAAGTTATAAGCTGAAGATCACAAAAATTTATACACAGGTAACCAATGGCCGTTTCCAGGTTGATATGGAATTTGAAGGAGAAGTTCCCCAGGGCATTCGGCGTGGGCAGACCCTCCAGATTGGACTTGCATTAAGCGATGAAATCACTGCATTGCTTCTTCCCAAAGGTGGATTCTATCAACAAACGGGTGGTAACTGGATATTTAAAGTAGCGGAGGATGGAAAAACAGCATATAAAGTAGATATACAGCTTGGTATGCAAAGCCCGGATTACTACCAGGTGTTGCAGGGATTAAAAGCAGGCGATAAAGTGGTCACATCCAGCTATGAGAATTATGGGACCATGCAGGAACTCGTTATAAAAAATTAGAACAGTTTAATCACTTATAAAAAGTATAGCCATGAAAAATAAAATCATTTATGTGTTCATACTGATTTTCTCAGTCAGCTTGATCACTTCGGCTAAAAAAATACAAGGCACTTGTAACAGGGCTTCAGTCTGTACAAATATGCAGACAGAGAAAAGCAAGGACACAAAGAAAACCGAAGCTGCCAAAGAAACCGAGTTCGATTTACCATCACTCGGACTTTTCTTTTTCAACATCTGAACCTTCACCTTCACTTTAAACAATAAAAAATGATCAAGATTGCAAATCTCGAAAAAACCTATCGCACCGAAGAAGTAGAAACAGTAGCATTGAATAAACTTTCTTTTGAAATAAAAGAAGGAGAGTTTGTAGCCGTAATGGGTCCATCAGGTTGTGGCAAGTCCACCTTATTAAACATTGTTGGCCTGCTGGATGATCCGGATGATGGAAGCTACCAATTCAATGGGATTGAAGTAGCAAAATTCAACGAACGCAAAAGAGCCGACTTGCGCAAAAGAAATATCGGTTTTGTGTTCCAAAGCTTTAATCTTATTGATGAGCTTACTGTTTTTGAGAATGTAGAGTTGCCTCTCATTTATACCGGCGTAAAAGGAGCTGACAGGAAAAAAAGGGTAGAAGAGGTGTTGGATAAAATGCAGATCATGCACCGCCGCAATCACTATCCTCAGCAATTATCGGGTGGTCAGCAGCAACGTGTGGCTGTGGCAAGAGCGGTTGTAAATAAACCCAAACTTATTCTTGCCGATGAGCCTACAGGTAATCTTGATTCACATAATGGTAGTGAAGTGATGCAAATGCTCACGGACCTGAATGAGCAGGGAACCACCATCATTATGGTTACACACTCCGAACATGATGCCCGCTACAGTCATCGTATCATTCGCATGCTGGATGGACAAACAGTGACTGAGAATATATTGGTCTAAACCCCCCTGTCCCCCTAAAGGGGGGACCTAGTGGGTGGTTTCATTAGTTGATTGAATAGTTCTTTATATGTTAGTTGACGATGTTGCCGGCAGTAGTCCTGATTGAGTTTTTTTTGCGACGCCCATTCATCATCTTTCCCTTAATGGACTTAGTAATAACTCGGTACGGATTGGCGGTATAGTTTTGCAACTTTTCAAAAACACAAACCTGTTTAAATCTAAGTTCCCCCTTTAGGGGGACAGGGGGTATAGCCATGATTAAAAACTATTTCAAGATCGCCTGGAGAAACCTCGTAAAGAATAAAACCTTTTCTTTCATAAATATTATAGGCCTCGCTTCGGGCCTTGCCTGTTTTATTCTGATCGCTTTATATGTAGCTGATGAATTAAGTTACGATCGCTTCAATGAAAAGGCCGGCAGAATTTACCGCATCAACTCCGACGTTATTTTTGGAGGAAATAAATTACATCTTGCGGTGGCTTCAGATCCAATGGGAGCTACATTAAAAAAAGATTATCCCCAGGTTGAGGAATTTGTACGTTTTTTTATTTCAGGTGGTTCCAAGCTCATAAAAAAAGGGAACGAATTTATCAGGGAGAATAATGTGGCTCATGTTGATTCCACACTCTTTGATGTTTTTACTATTCCGGTAATTGCAGGTGACGCAAAAACTGCTTTGAATGAACCTAATACGGTGGTCATTTCTGAATCCGCGGCAAAAAAATATTTTGCGACAACCGATGCGGTTGGGAAAAACATCGAAACAGACGACAATGGCAGCACGCTGTATAAGGTGACTGCAGTAATAAAAGATATTCCCCATAATTCTCATTTCACTTTTGACATGCTCTTCTCGATGGACAATGTCGAGTACCAATGGGGTAATTTTTTAAGCCACAATCATCAAACATATTTATTGCTGAAACCGGGCGCCGATCATAAAGCGTTTGAAAAGAATTTTCCCCGGTTCATTGATAAATACGTAGTACCGCAGGCCGCCCAGTTTATGCAGATAAAATCAATGGATGAATTTGAAAAAGCAGGGAATAAATTAGAGTACAGCCTGATGCCACTAACCGATATTCATCTTCGCTCTGATCGTGTGCCTGAATTGAACGTTAACGGCAATATTCAATACGTATATATTTTTTCCGCAGTTGCATTATTTGTGCTATTACTTGCCTGTATAAATTTCATGAACCTCTCAACCGCAAGATCTGCGAGCCGTGCAAAAGAAGTAGGTATACGTAAAGTTGTAGGTTCTGAAAAAAATTCATTGATAAAACAGTTTTTAACTGAATCCATTTTAACTACTATTATATCTACCGTTTTCGCGATAGCCATTGCCTGGCTTTGCTTACCCTGGTTCAATAGTTTATCTGCAAAGCAATTGCTTATTTCAGATCTTTTACAAACCAGGTATCTCGTTTTTCTGATCGCATTACCGTTGATTGTTGGATTACTATCCGGACTTTACCCGGCATTTATACTTTCTTCATTTAACCCGATCGTAGTGTTAAAAGGGAAACTTAGTGGTGGTTTAAAGAGAAGCACATTAAGAAATGTGTTGGTTGTCGGGCAGTTTACTACATCCATATTTTTAATAGCAGCTACGATCATTGTTTTCCGCCAGTTAAATTATATCCAAACAAAGAAACTTGGTTTTACTAAAGACCAGGTGCTTGTTGTGAATGGCACCGGCGCATTGGGAAATAATCGTGATGCATTTAAAAATGAAGTTGCCAAATTCACTGGTGTGAAAGGTACAACTTATGCCGGTTACCTTCCGGTAGCAGGTTCATCAAGAAATGATGTAAGTTTTTCTTCAGAGGCAGCAATGTCTTCTACTAATAGTGTGAACATGCAGGTATGGAACATTGATCATAATTATATCCCCTTGATGGAGATGGAAATTATTAAAGGCCGTAATTTCTCAAAAGATTTTCGGACCGACTCAAATGCTACTATTATTAATGAAACTGCAGCCAGGTTATTAGGTTGGGATGACCCGGTTGGCAAAAAATTATATACCTATTTCCAGGATGGATTCGGTAACACACTGATCAGTCGTGAGGTGATCGGTGTTGTGAAAAATTTCCATTTTGAATCAATGAAGGATAATATCGGTCCGCTTTGTTTCCGTTTAGCTGATAATTATTGGGCCACTGCATTTAAGGTAAATACCACCGATATCAAGCAACTGGTAAGCAATATTGAAAGTAAATGGAAAGCGATGGCTCCTGGTATGCCGTTCAGCTATCAATTTATGGATGAATCTTTTGATAATATGTACCGGGTAGAGCAACGTACCGGGAAATTGGGATTGACACTGGCGATCATTGCTATACTTATTGCTTGTCTTGGCTTATTTGGACTGGCTACATATACGGCAGAACAAAGAATAAAAGAAATAGGAGTTAGAAAAGTGCTTGGTGCAACTATCAGCAATATTGTGTCTATGCTTTCCAAAGATTTTGTTGTGCTGGTGGTAATATCATCTGTCTTTGCTATACCACTTGCATGGTGGGCAATGAACAGGTGGTTGCAGGATTTTGCATACCGCATAAGCATTGGCTGGTGGGTTTTTGCGGCAGCCGGAATAATTGCATTGCTTATTGCATTAATAACAGTTAGCTCACAGGCTGTAAAGGCTGCGCTTGCTAACCCGGTGAAATCATTAAGAACAGAATAAAATACACTTATGTTTAAAAACTATTTCACGATTGCCTGGCGGAATATCATGCGTCAAAAAAGTTATTCAGGGATCAATATAATCGGTTTGGCTATTGGCATTGCAGCATGCTTATTGATCCTTCAATACGTAGCGTTTGAAGTTAGCTATGAAGACTTTCATTCCAACAAGGATCGTATTTATCGTGTGCAACAGGACAGGTTTGATAATGGAAAATTGAGTACTCAATGGGCTGGAGGAGCATACGCTGTTGGCAATTCATTTAAGGATGCAATACCGGAAGTTGAAGATTATGTAAAGCTTGTACCGCGGGACGCTGTAATTGTTGAAGTCAATAATCAACCAGTCAAGATCAATAAAGTATTTTATGCAACTAATTCATTCTTCAGCATTTTCACTTATCCATTAATAACGGGTGATAAGAAAACAGCATTGACAGAACCTTTTACTGCTGCAATCTCCGAAACAACTGCCCAAACACTTTATGGCAGTACAAATGCAGTGGGTAAGCGGTTAACGTTGAATCGAAGAAGGGATTATACAATTACTGCTGTATTTAAGGATGCACCCGCTAATACTCAATTGAGACCAGATATATTGCTTTCATATCCATCGTTTTTAAAGATTGTTGGCCCGGATAATAACCCGGAAACTGCATGGACATGGGATGGTTGTCTTACTTATCTCTTATTGCGCAAAGGTGCCGATCCAAACGTTGTGGAGAAAAAATTTGTCCCGGTGGTTGAAAAGTTCACTGCGGAAGAAATGAAAAGATTTAATGCGGCTGTAAGTTACTATTTGGCACCATTAACAGATATTCATTTACATTCCAATTTTATAGGCGAGCCGGCGCCAAATGGTGATGGAAAGACTACCTATCTTTTGTTAGCGATCGCTTTTTTTATAGCCGTTATTGCATGGGTTAATTATATTAATCTCGCTACGGCCCGTGCAGTTAACAGGGCGAAAGAAGTCGGCATTCGCAAAACAGTTGGTTCGCAACGGAAGCAGCTGGTTATTCAATTTTTATCTGAATCCGCATTGCTCAATGGTTTTGCATTGATCCTGGCCCTGGCGATCGTTATGATCGCTATCCCGGGTTTCAACCAGCTTTCGGGTCAGAACCTTTCTTTTTCATTGTTTAGTAAAACAAGTTTTTGGCTGGGTCTGCTTGGCTTATTTCTTATCGGCGTATTTTTTTCGGGGTTATACCCTGCTTTTGTACTGTCAGCTTTCAAACCTATAGAAGTATTAAAAGGGAAATTGGTGGCCACTACAAAAGGAGCTTTAATGAGAAAGGGATTAGTAGTATTTCAATTTGCCGCATCATTGTTTTTATTGATAGGCACTCTAGTTGTCTATCGGCAGATACAATATATGCGCAAACAATCATTAGGCATCAATATCGATCAAACCCTCGTTGTGAGACCGCCTGGAGTTCTTACCGATTCTACCTATGTGCAAAATATGTCTGCATTTAAAGAAGCGTTAAAACAACAAACGGCTATAAAAGGTGTGTCCATATCCACAAGCATACCCGGGCAGCCGGTTGACTGGAACGCTGGTGGTATAAAACTGGCCGGCACTGATGAATCCACACAAAAGCAATACCGGGTAATTGGAACGGACCATGACTATATGAAACAGTACGGGATCAAACTTATAGCGGGCCGGTATTTTTCAAAAGATTTCGGTACTGACGACAGTGCAGTAATTTTTAATAAAAAAGGATTTGAGCAATTAGGTTTGAATAAACCAGAAGACGCAATAGGTAAGACAATTGATTTTTGGGGACGCCAGTATACTATAGTCGGTGTTGCTGAAAATTTTCATCAACAGTCTTTACGGGAAGCTATTGAACCATTGATATTTCGTTTGATACCCGATGTACGTGGATACTTGTCGGTTAAAACACCTGTATCACACGCAGGTGAAACTATAAAACTTGTAAAAAGCAACTGGGATAAGTTTTTCCCCGGCAATATTTTTGAATATTTCTTTCTTGATGATCATTTCGACCAGCAGTACAAGGCCGATCAGCGATTTGGCCAGGTGTTTGGATTGTTTACTTTGCTGGCGATATTAGTTGCCTGCCTCGGTTTATTTGGTCTCGCTTCATTTACTACACTTCAACGAACTAAAGAGATCGGTATCCGGAAAGTATTGGGTGCATCCGTAACGCGGATATTAAAATTGTTATACCAGGAATTTGCGATCCTGCTGGCAATAGCGTTTGTTATAGCTGTACCGTTGTCATGGCTCACCATTTCGAATTGGCTGCAGGGATACCCTTTCAGGATCAACATTGAATGGTTCTATTTTATTATACCCTTTGCTGCCATTCTTATTATTGCTTTATTGACGGTAAGTTTTCAGTCAATAAAGGCTGCCCTTGCAAACCCGGTGAAATCACTAAGAACAGAATAAAAGTATAAAAGCCATGATCAAGAATTATTTTAAAATAGCCTGGAGAAACCTTTTGCACAATAAAACATTCTCACTCATTAATATTTTCGGGCTTGCGCTGGGAATGACCTGCAGTCTTTTAATCATGCTTTGGCTGAAAGATGAACTGAAGAGAGATAAGTTTCATGCAAATGATAAAAGATTGTTTCGTGTAATGGAAAACCAGTATTACTCTGGTGACATTTCAACATTCCCTTCCTCACCTGGTATACTCGCAGAAAACATAGTGAAAGATGTGCCTGAGATAGAAATGGCGAGTCAAATGCTTTGGGAAGAACAGCCATTGTTTACTGTAGGGGACAAGTTTGACAAAGAAAAAGGACGCTATGTACAAAAAGATTTTTTGAGAATGTTTTCTTTTAAACTGGCAAAAGGTGATGCAGCTACTGCGCTTGCAAGACCCGATGCAGTTGTAATATCAAAAAAATTGGCTGATAAATATTTTAAAGGAGAGGACCCGATCGGGAAGATGATAAAAATTGATAATAAAGAAAACGTAATTGTTACGGGTGTCCTGGAGGAAATTCCTGAGTTATCTTCTTTGAAATTTGATTTCTTGCTGAGCTATGATATCTGGTTCAAGCAAAATGATTGGGCAAAGGAATGGGATAATAATGGACCAAGATGCTACGTAATGCTGGCGCCAAATGCATCAGTGGATAAAGTAAATGCAAAGATCAAAGGTTATATTAAAACAAAAAAGAAAGATAGCAATGTTGACCTGTTCCTTCAGAACTATGGGGATTCATATTTGTATTCTAACTGGGATAATGGAAAACAGGCAGGTGGTCGCATTCAATACGTAAGGATATTCTCTGCTGTTGCCATAATCATTTTAATTATTGCCTGCATCAATTTTATGAATCTGGCTACAGCCCGGTCGCTAAGAAGAGCAAGAGAGATCGGCGTTCGCAAAGTCGTCGGTGCCGGCAAAAGACAATTAGTTGCGCAGTTCATCGGTGAATCGATGTTTGTTTCATTCCTTGCTATTCTTGTCTCGTTGTTAATTGTTGCATTAATACTTCCGTCATTTAATGAGCTTACCGAAAAACATTTAGCGATCAATTTGACCGATCCATCGTTCTTGTTGATCATCCTCGGTCTAACAATTGTCACGGGTGTAGTATCTGGTTCTTACCCGGCCTTGTTTATGTCCACATTAAAGCCAATAGTTGTATTAAAAGGCCTGCTCAAGTTTAAATCCGGGGCAACATATTTTAGAAAAGGCCTTGTTGTTTTCCAATTTGCACTATCAATTACGTTGATCCTTGGAATGATCGTGATCTATCGCCAGATCAACTATATCAATAACAAGAATCTTGGTTTTGGAAAAGAAGATCTTTTATATATGCCGCTTGAAGGTCCAATGGCAAAAAATTTCATGGCTTTTAAGGAAGAACTTTTAAAACAACCTGGTATAAAAAATATCTCAAGTGCGCAAAGCAGTCCACTCGAAGTGGGAAGCTCAACACAAGGTGTACGCTGGCCGGGAAAAGATACAACCAAGCTTATTTTATTCAGCAATAATCCTATTACGTATGATTATGTGAAAACGATGGGTATTGAATTGATTGGTGGCAGGGACTTCGATCCATCATTCAGCCTGGATACAATGAATTACCTGGTGAATGAAGCAGCTGCAAGAAAAATAGGTTACAAAGATCCTGTTGGGAAAGAGCTTACAATGTGGGGTGATAAAGGAACCATTATTGGATTGATGAAAGATTTTCATCACAATTCATTACATGTGCCGATCGAACCTCTCATACTTAGATTATTTAAAGGAAGCTGGGTCAATGAAAATGGGTATTGGGGAAATGTGATTGTAAAAACAGAAAAGGGAAAATCAAAACAGGCAATTGCAAGTATGGAGAAAGTTTTTAAGAAATTTAACCCTGGCTTTCCCTTCAAATATTATTTTACGGATGATGAAATTGCAAAGAATTATAAAGCAGAGCATACGGTAAGTAAGCTCTCCCGCTATTTTGCGTTCCTGGCCATATTTATTTCCTGTCTTGGTTTGTTTGGATTAGTAACATTTACAGCAGAACAAAAAACAAAAGAAATAGGTATTAGAAAAGTACTCGGTGCTTCAGTTACTGGTATTGTAAGGATGCTTTCAAAAGATTTTTTGAAGCTGGTACTTATTGCATCAGTCATTGCTTTTCCCGTTGCGTGGTGGGCGATGAATAAATGGTTAATGGATTTTGAGTACCGGATCGACATTGGATGGTGGGTGTTCGTTGTAGCCGGTATTACAGCTTTATTAATCGCATTATTAACCATCAGTTTCCAATCAATAAAGGCAGCTATTGCGAACCCGGTGAAAAGTTTGAGAACAGAATAGGATGACCCTATGTATAACCGTATTCGTATTTTTTAAAATTTAAACTGGAAGCCTTGTTTAGAAATTATTTTAAAGTTGCTTTTCGCAATCTTTTAAAAAGAAAAGGATTCAGCCTGATCAATATTTTGGGCTTAGCTACAGGTATGGCTGTTTGTCTTCTTATTATTTTGTTTATTCAAAGCGAACTCAGCTATGACAAGCATCATGAGAAGGCAGACAATATTTACCGGGTTGTTCTCGATCGCAATTATCCCGGTCGTTCTACTTCTTATTCGATCATTCCTCAATCGATCGGTGGTGCAATAAAAGCTGAATTTCCTGAAGTACTTGAAAGCACAAGACTTTTCAATCTTGGCGGTAATGGAAGTTTCTTTCTGCGAATTGGCGATAAGACCTTTGAGGAAAAACGAGTACTTGGCGCTGATTCCAATTTTTTCCGTGTCTTTAGTTCAAAAATTCTCCATGGAGATGCAACGACTGCATTGGAAAAACCTCATTCCGCTGTAATTAATGCAACAACTGCAAAAAAATATTTTGGATCAACAGATGTTGTCGGAAAGCAATTTGAAACAGATGGAAATGATACGACGGAAACATTTTTCATTACCGCGGTGGTAGCTGATTGGCCTGACAACTCCCATTTTCTATTTGACATGCTTGTTTCCACCAATACTTTTCAGTTTACACGCAGGCCAAACTTTATTGGCTTCGCTGCTCATACTTATTTGCTGTTGAATCCTAATTCGTCTTATAAAGCTTTGGAAGCAAAATTTCCGGAAATAATAAAAAAATATGTATCAGGTGAGATCAATAAAGTATTTAATCAAAGCTGGGAAGACTTTCAAAAGGCCGGCAACGGTTATCATTATTATTTGCAACCACTATCCAAAATTCACCTGGTCTCCAATCTCGAAGCGGAATTGCGTCCAAATGGAAGTATGACCGCAGTATACATTTTCGGGATCGTGGCCATATTCATTTTATTTCTTGCTTGTATCAATTTTATAAATCTTTCTACGGCCCGGTCAGTAGAAAGGGCAAAAGAAGTTGGAATAAGAAAAACATTTGGATCTGAAAAAAGATCGTTGATAGGCCAGTTCCTTATTGAGTCGGTGTTTGTAAGTCTTATAAGCATGCTGCTTGCATTTGTAATTATTATTTTACTCATCCCTACTTTTAATACAATCTCCGGGAAAGAACTTACAGTAATTTATTTCCTGCAGCCAACATGGATATTTTTATTGCTGGCTTTTGTTATCATCACGGGACTTATTGCAGGGCTTTACCCGGCATTTGTATTGTCATCGTTCAATCCTATTGCTGTTTTGAAGGGCAGATTTAAATCAAATCGTTATGGCCTTGCATTGCGTAACGGGTTAGTGATCTTTCAGTTTGCTATTTCTGTCATATTGATAATCTCTACAATTGTTGTGAATCGCCAGATGAAATTTATGCTGGGTGATAAATTGGGTTTTAAAAAGGATCATGTTATAGTAGTGGAAAGGACCGATATGCTGGAGAATAAATTGCCTGCTTTTAAAAATGAATTATTAAGTATTGCAGGAGTTGAGATGGCAAGTGGTACATCTACAGTGCCCGGGAACCAGAATTTTTTTGGAACAACCTGGCAGGAAGTTGGTTCAAAAGCTCCAATGACCGGAAGAGGGATGATCGTTGATGAGGATTTTGGAAAAACGTTAGGGCTTGAATTAAAAGAAGGACGATTTTTTTCTAAGGACTTTTCAACCGATACACTTTCTGTTGTACTAAATGAAAGGGCAGTAAAAGAGCTTGGATTGAAAAATGCGATCGGCTCGCGAATTACGAGTCCGACCGAGTTATTTAATGGACCTGATGGCGCTACATATGTTTATACAGTAGTAGGAGTGATAAAAAACTTCCATTATCATTCCTTACATGAACCTATTTCTCCGCTGGTGATGATCAATTCAAGAAAATTTGGCAGCCGTTCGGGATTGGTTGCATTAAGAATTAAGGGTGATAATTTTAAAACAGCGCTGGCAGATGTTGGAACAGTTTGGAAAAAATTTGTAAAAGAAAAACCTTTCAATTATTATTTTCTTGATAAAGCTTTGGCTGATCAATACAAAGCAGAGCAAACAACCCAAAGAATATTTACAATTTTTTCAGGACTTGCAATTTTCATCGCCTGCATAGGGCTGCTTGGACTTGCAGCCTACGCTACCCAGCAACGTACAAGAGAGATCAGCATCAGGAAGATACTGGGCGCCAGTGAAAGCAGCATCGTCACAATGCTTTCAAAGGATTTTTTAAAATTAGTCTTGCTTTCGTCCGCGATCGCTTTCCCGTTGGCATGGTGGGCCATGAATAAATGGTTACAGGATTTTGCCTACCGTGTTGATGTTGGCTGGTGGATCTTTATTGCGGCGGCAATGCTGGCAGTACTTATTGCATTGCTTACAATAAGTACCCAGGCATTAAAAGCTGCCTTTACTAATCCAGTGAAAAACTTACGGACAGAATAAAACTTTACCAATGTTCAGGAATTATTTTAAAATAGCGTGGAGAAATTTATTCAGGAATAAAGGATTCTCTGCAACCAATCTACTCGGGCTTACTATCGGCATTACTTGTACAATTTTGATTTCCCTATGGGTGCAGGATGAACTTACTTATGACAAGTTCCATTCTAATTATGGCAGCATTTATAAATTATATGCTAACCGTGATTTTAATAATCAGGTATTCACCGACCAAAACATGGTCTTGCCATTGGCCAGCACCATTGAGAAATCCATTCCGCAGGTAGAAAATGCAGTGGTTACAACACATCGCCAGCCTCATATACTTAAATATGGCGATAAGAAATTGAAAAAGGAAGGATATACAGTTAGCGAGCATTTTTTCAGGATGTTTTCCTGGAAATTTATAAACGGTAGTCCTTCAACAGCCCTTCCTGATGCGTATGCTATTGTACTGACTCAATCCACTGCCAAATCACTGTTTGGAAATGCGGATCCGATTAATAAAATAATTAAAGTAGACAACGAATACGATGCAAAAGTAACCGCGATCGTTGAAGACGTGCCTGGCAATTCTACTTTCCAGTTTGACTTTATCAATTCATTTAATTATGCAGGGGATTATTTGAGCAGGGCAATGACCAACTGGCAAAATTCTTCATGGACCGTCTTTTTACAGGCGAAACCCGGGGCTGATCTAAAAGCCATAGAAAAAAATATTAACGATATAAAGTATCAGCATGATCCCGATGATAAAAAGATAAGCACCTACTTTACTTTCCCGATGAATAGATGGAGGCTGCAGAGTGAGTTTAAAGATGGAAAAAATGTTGGCGGAATGATCGAATATGTAAGGCTGTTCAGCATTATTGCAATGATCATTTTATTGATCGCTTGTGTAAATTTTATGAATCTTTCCACAGCCCGTTCTGAGAAAAGGGCAAGGGAGGTTGGCGTAAGGAAAACATTGGGTTCCGGTAAACGTCAACTTATATTCCAATTTTTTTCCGAGTCGATCATTCTTACGTTTATCGCTTTTGTGCTTTCAATAATTGCCGTTTTTTTATTGCTACCATTATTCAATGAGTTGGTTGATAAAGATCTTTCTTTAGATATTTCACAACCTCTTTTCTGGGGAGCGGCATTGGCATTGATACTTTTTACAGGTTTTGTTGCCGGCAGTTACCCGGCGCTATATCTCTCATCATTTAACCCGGTAAAAGTTTTAAAAGGCACTTTTATGCCGGGTAAAAAAGCTGTTTTGCCCAGGCATATACTTGTTGTGGGCCAGTTTGCAATTTCTATCCTTCTAATTTCCGCGACAATAATAATTTACCAGCAAATACAACATATAAAAAACCGTGATATTGGCTATGATCCGAACAATCTTATTATGATCCCTGCAACGCAGGACACACAAAATACCTTTTCTGCAATTGAAGATGAACTAATGAAGACCGGGATGGTCAGCGCTGTGAACAGATCTTTTTCTCCTATAACTGATATATGGTGGCGGGCGCAGGCACCTGATTGGGACGGAAAACCAGCAGGTGGAGAATTAATTGTGGCCCGGATGACCACGGATGTTAATTATACAAAAACCATGGGCGTAAAAATTTTACAAGGAAAAGATTTTTCTGGTGTTCCTGCCGATTCATCAAATATGCTGATCAATGAAGCTGCAGTGAAGGCTATGCAATTAAAAGAACCAATTGGCACACAATTAAGATATGGTACATATAAGTTTACGGTGATTGGAGTAACAAGTGATGTCATAATGGGATCGCCATTCAATGCTGTTGATCCACTGCTGACTCATTTTAGTCGCCACAATATAAATTCGATAAATATCAGGCTTAGTAGTTCGGCAAAGCCGCAGGACGCAATAAAAGCTATCGAGCCAATTTTCAGAAAGTACAATCCTGCATATCCTTTCGAATACAAATTCGTTGATGAAGAGTTCAACAGAAAATTTTTAACGGAGGATCTTATCAGCAGGATCACAAACATTTTCGCGGGCCTTGCCATCTTTATTTGCTGCATCGGGCTTGCAGGGCTTGCTTCTTTTACCATCGAAAAACGTGTAAAGGAGATCGGGATCCGCAAAGTTTTGGGCGCAACGCTTGGACAGCTGTTGACGCTTATTTCAAAAGATTTTTTAAAGCTTGTATTGATCGCTTTTGTTATCGCTACTCCGATGGCATGGTGGTTTATGAATAACTGGCTGGAGAAATATCCTGATCGCATCAATATCAGTATTTGGTTATTCGGAGTGGTCGGTTTGCTGATCCTGTTATTGGCGCTTGTGGTGGTGTGTTTGAATATTATGAAAGCGGCTGTTACCAATCCCACAAAAAGTTTGAGAACTGAATAATTTTTAAATATTTAAAAACTTATTATGAAAAAGTACATTTCTCTTTTATTGACAATTTGTTTTTACCAATTATCATTTGCACAGAACAACAATGATGTTCCTTTTTTAACGAAATCGTTAGCCAATGAATCAATAAAAAATATTGAATCGACGACATCGGGTGGTAACATAACTGTTGCTGCAGTGTCAGCACCCCAGGCAAAGGTCGAAGTGTTTGTATGGCCCTCAAACCGTAAGAATTCATCATTGTCGAAAGATGAAATACAAAAGAAGCTTGACGAAGACTATGACTTAACGATCTCAACAGCAAATGGTAAACTGACAGCTATTGCAAAATCAAAACGAAACATATCTGACTGGAAAAATGCGTTATCCATTTCATTTAAGATCTATGTTCCCGGAAACGTTTCTACTGATTTAACGACAAGTGGCGGAAATATTCATCTTACTGAATTATCCGGAACGCAGGACTTTACTACAAGCGGTGGGAACCTGCATGCGGAGAAATTGAAAGGAAAAATAAAAGGACGTACATCTGGTGGTAATATTGATGTAAAGGATTGTGCAGAAGAGATCAATCTTACCACGAGCGGGGGCAACATTGAAGCTGATAACTGCACAGGAAAAATTAACCTCACCACTTCAGGCGGTTCATTGAGGCTTAATAATCTGAATGGTACTATTGATGCCACTACCAGTGGTGGCAGCGTTCGCGGAGAACTTATAAAAGGGGAATTAGAAGCACATACTTCAGGTGGCAATATTGATCTTCAAAAATTATCATGCAGTCTTGAAACTTCCACCAGCGGTGGCAATATTGATGTACAGATTACTGAATTGGGAAAATTTGTTAAAATAAATAATTCCGGTGGCAGCATTGATCTGGAGATCCCTAATAAAGGACTTGACCTGAAAGTAAAAGGATCAAAGATCAAAACAAACAACTTCGCCAACTTCAGCGGATCAATTGAAGATGATGAGATTGATGGCAAGCTTAATGGTGGGGGTATACCTGTTACGATCAGGAATAGCAGCGGAAGAGTGAACCTGGTGTTAAAATAAGAGGTGTGATAAGATTATATCACGATTAAATAAATAGTCATGATAAAGAACTATATCAAAATTGCATGGAGAAATATGATGAAGAATAAAACCTTTTCTTTCATCAATATTTTTGGTTTGTCAATCGGGCTTACCTGTTGCATGCTTATTTCCATGTATCTCTATTATGAACTAAGCTATGACAGTCATCATAAACATGCCAACCGTGTTTACCAGCTGGGAACAACGTTTGTGAAAGAAGGGAAAGAGGACAGGACGGCCAATACGCCCGCGCCAATGGCAAGGGCTATGCAAATGGTTTTCCCCGAGATCGAAAAATCAACGCGATTGTTAAGAACATTTTCAGAAGACAAAACACTTCTGCAATACACAGATACGACTGGTGCCGTGAGATCATTCAATGAAGCACACGGTTATCTTGCCGACTCGACATTTTTCCAGGTACTTACTTATGATTTCATTGAAGGTAATCCTGAGACGGCGCTGATAGCACCTAATTCATTGGTGCTGTCAGAAGAAGTAGCTAAGAAGATTTTTGGAAAAGAATCTCCACTGAATAAAACTGTCCGTGTGAGCAGTAATACCAATGGTGATTTTGATTTTAAAGTAACCGGCGTATTCGCGGATCCAAAAGTTCCTACTCATATCGACGCCAGATTTTTCATGTCGATAAACGGCGGTGGTATTGCGCAATCAGCCAGCCAGGCAACCAGTCTTGCTACCAATAATATGTACTATACTTATTTCTTATTGAAGAAAGGAGTG
Organism: uncultured bacterium; assembly: GCA_965652775.1. GTDB lineage: Bacteria > Bacteroidota > Bacteroidia > Chitinophagales > Chitinophagaceae > VBAS01. The sequence goes on along the minus strand of CBFGXP010000009.1, from coordinate 10,987 downwards.
GATGCTAAACAACTGGAAGCAAAGTTCCCGGCATTTATTGACCAATATGCAGGAAAGGATCTGAAAGCAATGGGTTTTTATAAAAAACAATTTCTCACGCAGGTCAAAGATATTCACCTGTACTCCAATACAACGAGTAATGTAACCCCGGGTGGAAGTGTTACCTATTTGTACATCATTGCATCCATTGCAATTTTTACGCTGCTGATAGCTTGTATCAATTTCATGAATCTTTCTACCGCACGGTCATCAAAACGTTCTGCTGAAGTTGGAGTTCGTAAAGTGTTAGGCGCCGAGAGAAATTCGCTGATCAAACAATTCATCGGTGAATCGATATTAATGGCATTGATTGCTCTTGTCTTTGCATTAATATTTGCAAAAGTGTTGCTCCCTTTATTTTCAAGTTTATCAAAAAAAGAAATTGTCTTTTCATTCCAGGAACATGGGGTATTGCTTGTTGGGTTTTTGCTATTGGCAATCGTTACTGGATTATTAGCTGGTAGTTATCCGGCATTTTATCTTTCTTCTTTCAGGCCTGTAAAAGTTTTAAAGGGAAGGATCAGCAATTCATTAGCGGCGATATCGCTTCGTAAAGCACTCGTGGTTTTTCAATTTGTAATTTCAGTTGGGTTGATCGTGGCTTCAGTTACCATCAATAATCAAATGAAGTACATGCAATCAAAAGACCTGGGATTTGAAAAAGATCAGCAGGTCATTATTCCGTTGCGGAGCGGTCCAAGCAAAGCTATTTATGCCGAATTAAAAACCGAATTGCAGAAAAATCCGGAGATAACAGGCGTCGGTGCCTCCTTGTACTATCCGGGGATCATAAATCCAAGCGACATGCCTTTATATAAGGAAGGTAGCAATATGAATAATGCAAAAAGGGTGTTCATGAACTGGGTTGATGAAAGCTTTTTGCAAACGCTTGACATAAAGCCTGCATCCGGAAGGCTGTTTTCAAAAGACTTTCTTGCTGATACCGGTTTCAGGGTGATCTTAAATCAGCAAGCGATCAACGATATCGGGTTCAAAGATGAAAAGGAAGCTATAGGAAAAGATGTTCTGTTTGATTGGGAAGGGCAGACCTATCGTTTGCCGATCGTCGGTGTTGTAAAAGATTTTCACTTTAAGGATCTGCATTCACCCATCGAGCCTTATGGTTTCCAGTTGAACAACCGGCCCAATTTTAATTACATGATTGCTCATGCAAAAACGAATGATCTCAAAGGTTTGCTTACTTCAATGCAAAATGCCTGGCGGCGCTTAAATCCTAACGAGCCATTTGAATATAATTTTCTCGATGAGGATTTTCAGAAAAATTATGAAGCCGATGCACGACTTGCGGCAATCGTGAGGAATTTCACAGTCATTGCCATTCTGATCTCCTGTCTTGGATTGTTTGGACTTGCCACCTTCAGTGCCGAACAACGTACAAAAGAAATTGGGGTCAGAAAAGTATTGGGAGCAAGTGTGGGCAACGTGGTTGGTTTATTGTCTAAAGAGTTTTTAAAGCTGGTATTTATTGCGATTGTGATTGCGTCACCCATCACATGGCTGGTTATGAATAGATGGCTACAGGATTTTGCTTACAGAACAAGTATTAGCTGGACTGTATTTGTGATCACGGCATTGATAGCAGGAGGCATTGCCTTATTTACAATTAGTTTCCAATCGATCAAGGCTGCATTGGCTAATCCTGTGAAGTCATTGCGGACTGAGTAATCAATAATCAATAATTAATAATTATTAATCAATAATTATTAAAAACAACCATTATGATCAAACATTATTTCAAAATAGCGATACGCAATCTTGGTCGTCAAAAGATACTCTCGTTTATCAATGTATCAGGTTTATCAATTGGACTTGCCTGTTTTTCTTTATTTCTTCTGTATGCTGTGAATGAATTCAGTTTTGATCGCTTTCATAGCAATGCAGCTGATATTTATCGTGTCTATCGTTGGACCGATGCGATGGAGGGACAAGAAGCGGAAGGAGATGTTTATATGCCATCGCCCCTTGGGCCGGCAATGAAAGCTGATCTCCCGGAGGTAGCTGATTATGTTCGTTTACGTGATGGTTGGGGTGAGAGTTTTATAAAAGTTGATGGGGCTGTAAGGCGTATGAATATGACCTACGCCGATCCTTCTCTTTTTACAATTTTTTCCTTTCCCTTAAAATATGGAACGCCACAAACTGCACTGAGAGAATTACAAAACCTGGTCATAACAAGATCAAAAGCAAAAGAACTTTTTGGAACTGATAATGTTGTTGGTCGTACAATTGAAATAAAAATTGAAGATGCATTTGTTCCATTTACAGTAAGTGCAGTAGCTGAAAATATTCCTGCTAATTCGTCGATCCAATTTGATCTGCTTGGCAACTTCAATTACATGGAGACGACCAAGTCAGGCAAAAGGGGAGTTAATAACTGGAACAGGTCATCATATATCACTTATGTACAGTTGAACGCAGGGAGCGGTTTACCCAACGACGCACAAAAACTCGGATCATTCCGTCATAAATATTATCCCGATGAAGAAAAAGAATTAAGAGAAGCCGGGTATAAATGGGAAGGAAATAAACCGCCTGTTCGGTATGGTTTGCAACCTTTGAAAGCCGGTCATACAGATACTAAAATATATGGCGGCTCTGTCGAACAGGTTAATCCAAAAACGATCTGGATCTTATTAAGTATTGCCGGGGGCGTATTATTAATTGCCTGCATAAATTTTACAACATTAGCTATTGGACGTTCAGCAAGAAGAGCAAAAGAGGTAGGAGTAAGAAAGGTGATCGGTAGTGAAAGAAAACATTTGATCTTACAATTTTTAGCAGAAGCAATTCTTCTTAGCATTTTATCATTATTAATTGGCTTATTACTTGTAAAATTATTTCTTCCATATTTCAATAAACTTTCAGGACGTGAATTGCAATTTTCTTTTTCATTGTATCCGGAAATGAGCTGGATGCTTGGAGGATTAACATTACTTGTTGGCTTGCTTGCCGGTAGTTATCCGGCGTTGATATTATCAGGCTTCAAGCCAATTGAAGTTTTGAAAAGTAAGATCAGGGTCAATGGTGCGAATTTTTTTACCAGGTCGCTTGTCACGGTTCAGTTTGCCTTATCTATCGGGTTGATCATTTGCACAATGATCATTTTGCAACAGACAAAATACATGAGCGATAAAAATCCTGGTTTTAATAAAGAAAACATTGTAGTAGTTGACGCAAGTGATACAAAGTCAAAAGAGATATACCCCTTATTCAAACAAGCTCTAATAACAAGAACCGATATTGCGGGTATTGCAAGTGCAGAGCTCGGGCTTGGTGAGGGAACCGGTTGGAGCCGTTCAGGGTTTGAATATAACGGAACACATAAAGATGTATTTGAATATTTTGTAGATCCTGAGTACATCCCTTTGATGGGTATGAAAATAATTGCCGGAAGAAATTTTGATCCCACGATCACTGATGATACTGTTTCATCTGTGATCGTGAACGAAGCGATGGTAAAAGATATGGGCTGGACAATTGAAAATGCAGTTGGTCAGCAGATAAAAGGATACATGGAGACAAAAACTCCTGTAGTAATCGGAGTCGTAAAGAATTTTAATTTCCGGCCTTTTAAGGAAGAAGTTAAGCCCCAGATGTTTCATCAGTATGCAAATTATGCACCCTATAAGTTTTTCGTACGTGTAAGACCTGGAAGCCCTGCACCTGCCTTGAGTGCTATGCAAAAAGCCTGGACCGCTATCGTAGCCGATCTTCCATTCAAATACAGTTTTCTTGATGAAAGTCTTGATAATTTTTATAAGGCAGAAAAAAAATGGAGCGGAATTATCGGATGGGCAGGTGGCATATCGGTCTTCCTGGCTTGTCTTGGTTTGTTTGGGTTAGCCGCTTTGGCTGCTATTAATCGTACGAAAGAGATCGGTATCCGCAAAGTGCTGGGTGCCTCACTACCCGGCATAGTAACATTATTATCAAAAGATTTTTTAAAGCTGATTATAGTTGCGATGGTTATTGCTACGCCTTTTGCCTGGTATTTTATGAATAAATGGTTACAGGATTTTGCTTACCGGATAACCATTGGATGGTGGGTGTTTCTCGTTGCGGGGGCGTTAGCAATCATTATAGCATTTGTTACTATCGGGTTCCAGGCGGTAAAGGCTGGTATAGCAAACCCGGTGAAGTCGTTACGGACAGAATAATAAAAGGGAAATTAGTTTTCATAGATTTTTAAATTAATAGCCATGTTTAAAAACTATTTAAAAACCGCTTTCAGAAATCTGAGTAAAAACAAGCTATACTCGGGGATCAATATTATTGGCTTAACAGTCGGACTTGCAGCGTGCCTCCTGATTGGCGTATTTATTAATCATGAACTGAGTTATGATAAGTTTAATACCAGGGCAGATAGAATTGTTCGTGTAACAATGGAATACAACAACGCGGGAACGGTAAATAGAACTGCAACAACAGGCACAAAAGTAGGTCCGCAGTTTAAAAGGACATTTCCCGCCGTAGAAGAATACTCAAGGGCATTTCTCAGTCAGGGTATTATTAAGTATGAAGAAAAAGTTTTTGATGAGCAAAGAATACTGTTTGCTGATGCGCCACTCTTCAAAATATTTTCTTTCAACCTGGTTGAAGGAGACGCTGCCACCGCACTTGATGCTCCAGATAAAATCGTTCTGACACGATCAATGGCAAGAAAATATTTTGGAAACGGGAGCGCAATAAATAAGTCAATAAGCGCTTTTGGAAAGGAACTTAGAGTTTCAGCGGTCTGTGAAGACATCCCGCAAAACTCACAGATCAAGTTTGATTTCGCTACCCAGTTTTTCAATCTCGGTAATTACGTAAAAACTGAAAAATGGTGGGAAGCAAACTGGATCACTTACCTGCTGGTAAGAGATAAAAAAGATGTTCCGCAACTGCAACAGCAGATTACGGATTATATGAAAACAAAAGAAGTAAGAACCGAAGCAAGACTTGAAGGAAATGATTATCTCACTTACCATCTTGAGCCATTAAAAACTGTACACTTAAAGTCGTCATTGGCTGGCTTTGAGCCAAACGGCAATATGACATATATATATATGTTTGGGATCATTGCCCTGCTGATATTAATTATTGCTTCTGCAAATTATACCAATCTTGCTACAGCCCAGTCAACTGGCAGGGGAAATGAAATCGGAATGCGGAAAGTGTTGGGGGCATCAAAAAAGCAAGTCTTTTTTCAATTCATTGGTGAGTCAACTATCATTACTTTTTTATCAGCAGGGCTGGCATTGCTCCTGGGAGTTTTATTGATACCGTATTTTAATAATATTACCGGCAAAGAATTTACGTCGGAAATACTACTGCAACCAGTGCCCATAATTTCACTTGTAATTTTTGCTGTATTAGTAAGTTTTCTCGCAGGTTTTTATCCCGCCATGATATTATCAGGCACTAAAGTTTTGAGTGTGCTAAAAAAGGGATTTCGTATCACAGGTGGTGGCGGCACACTGAGAAAATCATTAATTGTAATTCAATTCAGCATTTCTGTATTCCTGATCATTTATACGGCCATCATACTACAGCAAATGAATTTTATGCAAACAAAAAACCTGGGGTATGATAAAGATCATATTGCTGTATTACCAATTGGTGGAAAAATGCTGAGAGATTTTCAGAGTATAAAAGATGCTATACGGCAAGTACCCGGGGTAGAGGGTGTTACGGCAGCCTATGAAACACCTGAGTTTGTCGAGTGGGGAGATGGGATAAATGTTACAGACGAAAAAGGGAAAAAGGAAATCTCATTAAATGCAATGCCGGTGGATCTTGATTTTACAAAAACATTGAAAATGCAAATTGTCGCCGGTCGTGACTTTCAGCAATCAGACCTTGCAATGATGGATACATCAAACAGTTACACAAATTTTCAACAACCTTATATTATAAATGAGTCGTTGGCAAAAAAGATCGGGTGGACACCCGGGGAGGCTATTGGCAAAACAATTGAAAAAGGGTACGCAGGTCCCGTTGTGGGTGTAGTGAAGGATTTTAATTTCAATAGTCTTCGTGAACCGATTGGCCCAATGCTGATATTTCTTGGACGTGATTATTCCCGTTCCTTTATGGCTCGTATAAATGGAAACGATGTACAGGCCACATTAGGACGGCTTGAAATGTTGTGGAAGCAACGCCTGCCTGAACGGCCTTTTACTTATCATTTCCTCGATGAAGATTATAATAAATTATATGTCGGCGAACAACGGTCATCGGCGTTATTCACTATAGCTGCAACACTTGCGATATTGCTTGCATGTTTAGGATTATTTGGTTTGGCCGCATTTACAACGGTTCAGCGTACTAAGGAGATTGGAATTCGCAGGGTGCTGGGCGCGAACATCACAAGCATCACCATGCTGATAGCAAAGAATTTTTTACTGATGATCGGGATCGCTATAATCATTGCTATTCCGCTTGCATGGTATGCGGGAACTCAGTGGTTGCAGGATTTTGCATTTAGAATTCCTGTGCAGGGTTGGATATTTATTGCTGCTGCTGCCGCAACAGTATTAATTGCATTGGCTACAGTAGGTTTTCATTCGGTAAGATCGGCATTGGCTAACCCGGTAAAATCATTAAGAACAGAATAAAGAGTAAACATGTTCAGAAGTTATTTTAAAACAGCATGGAGAAATCTTTCAAGGAATAAGCTTTCTTCCTTTATTAATATTGGTGGGCTTACAATCGGAATCGGGGTATCACTGCTGATAGGTCTTTGGATCTATGATGAATTATCATATAACAAGTACCATCAGAATTATGAACGTATTAGTCGTGTATTGATCAGGGGAAACGATACCAAACAAGGGCCTTTTATTAATTCTTCCTTACCTTATCCGTTAGCAACTGAATTACGCGAAAATTACAAAGAGACTTTCAAACATGTTGTAAGGTCTTCGTGGGATCAAAGCTATATTCTTTCAACCGGCGAAAAGAAGCTATCACGATCAGGAAAGTTTATGGATGCGGCAGCACCGGAAATGTTTTCATTAAAAATGCTGCACGGTAGCTGGTCCGGGTTAACAGATCCACATTCCATCCTGCTTTCATCCTCAACGGCTAAAGCACTTTTTGGCGACAGTGATCCAATGAATCAATTAGTGGTGATCAACAATAAAATGAATGTGAAAGTAACCGGCGTGTATGAGGATCTTCCTTTGAATGCAGAACTGAACGCCGTTAAATTCTTTTCACACTGGGATCTTTGGGTGGGTGAAAATGATTGGATATTAAAAAGAGCATCGCAGGACTGGATGAACCATTTCCTTCGTCTTTATGTTGAACTTAAACCTGGTATTGAACTGGAAACTGCCAATAAACAAATTGCAGATGCTGAAATTCAAAAAATAAAAGATATAGAAAAGTATAAGGAACACCTGGAAAGAAACCCTAAGGTGGTTCTTTACCCGATGAGTGATTGGCATCTTAAACCAGTGGACAGGCATGCACAAGTTGATGCTAAGCCAATAAGAATGGTAAAATTTGTCAGTATCATTGGAATTTTTGTTTTAATACTGGCCTGTATCAATTTTATGAATCTTAGTACGGCCCGGTCTGAGAAAAGAGCTAAAGAAGTTGGAATTCGTAAAACTGTAGGATCGATGCGTGGGGAATTGATCGGTCAATTTTTTAGTGAATCTTTTCTCGTTGTGATTGTATCTTTTTTCTGTGCATGTTTACTTTTGGTTATTTCATTACCCTGGTTTAATCAATTGACAAGTAAATCAATGATGATGCCGTGGAATGATCTTAGTTTTTGGATGATCTGTGCAGGGTTTATACTTATCACTGGTGTATTGGCCGGCAGTTACCCCGCTTTTTATCTTTCTTCTTTCAGGCCAATAAAGGTTTTGAAAGGTACATTTCATGTCGGAAGGTTTGCTACTATTCCCAGGAAAGCATTAGTAGTAATCCAGTTTACCGTTTGTGTAGCCCTCATCATTAGCACTATAGTAGTATATCGGCAGGTTCAGCACGGAAAGGATCGCCCTGTTGGATTTGATCGAGAAGGATTAATAATGATTGATATGAAGTCCGATGATTTCCGGAATAAATATGAATTGTTCAGGACCGAATTTCTAAATACAGGTGTAGTTGAACAATTATCACAGTCAATGGGCATGATAACAGAAGTTGTTTCAGGAAACAATGGCTTTGAATGGAAAGGCCGCGATCCCAATTTGGAAGAAAGTTTTGGCACACTAGCTGTAACACATGAACATGGGAAGACAATTGGATGGGAATTTATTGCCGGCCGGGATTTTTCAAAGGACAACATCGCCGATTCTTCTGGTGTAGTGATCAATGCTGCTGCCGCCCGGTATATGAACTTAAAAGAACCAGTGGGCGAAATAATTACATGGAAATGGAAAGACAATCCTCCAAAGCCATACACGATCATCGGGGTCATTAAAGATCCTGTTATGGAATCACCTTATGAATCAGTTGAGCCCACAATGTTTTTTGTTAAAGCACTTAACGGCGGAGTAAGTAATATTAATGTGCGCATACGTGCAGGCATTGCAATAAACCAGGCACTTGCTAAAATTGAAACTGCTTTTAAGAAAGTGGTACCGACGGCTCCATTCGAATATAAATTCGTTGATGAAGAATATGAATTAAAATTTGCCAAGGAGAAATATATCGGTAACCTCATTGGATTCTTTGGATTATTTGCTGTCTTCATTTCTTGTCTCGGTCTCCTCGGACTTGCAACATTTACGGCTGAGCAGCGTATAAAAGAAATTGGCATACGGAAGGTATTGGGTGCTTCTGTTTTCAATGTTTGGAGGTTATTATCAAAGGAATTTGCTTTTCTAATAATTATATCCTTGCTCATCGCAACTCCGTTAGCTTATTATTTCATGAATAACTGGTTGCAGAATTATCAATACCGCACGGATCTGTCGTGGTGGATTTTTGCCGCAGCAGGAGCCGGTGCATTATTAATGACCTTATTGACTGTGAGTTTTCAGGCAATCAAGGCAGCGATCGCTAACCCGGTTAAAAGTTTAAGATCTGAATAAAACCATGTAGAATGATTAAATGATGATAAAAATAAAAACTTAGAACATAATACTACAACTTAAAACTTATTTATGTTCAAAAACTATCTCATTACGTACTGAATAAATCTTCTTTTATGATCGGTAATTATTTCAAGCTGGCAGTAAGAAATCTTATAAAACGCAAGGGATATTCACTTTTGAACATTATTGGGTTGGCTATGGGTATAGCATGTTGCCTGCTGATTTTCCAATATGTTTCCTTTGAAAGAAGTTATGATAGTTTTCCGGACAACGCGAAGCAAACAGCAAGACTGCGTCTTGATTCTTACCGGCAGTGCAAACTTTCCTGGCAGTCTGCGGATGGAATAATGAATAATTATTAATTAATAATTACTTACAATTATGTTTAAAAACTTTTATAAGATCGTTTTCCGGAATATGTGGCGTCGCAAAGGCTACACATTGCTTAATATTTTTGGGATGGGTGTAGGGCTGGCGGCCATCGTGTGGGGTTTTCAAACCTACCGTTATTCCTTCAGCTTTGATAATTTTCATAAAGACCAGGATAATGTTTACCGGGCTTTAACTTTTCAATCAGGTGCAAATGGGGCCAGGGGCATTTTTCCAATGGCGGCTGTAAAGCAGGCCCAGTCCGAATTTGCAGGGATCGTTGAGGCTATTCGTTATGATAGCCGCGGATTGAGCGTAAAATATGATAAGAATGAGCCATTTGCCGAACAGGCACATTTTACAGATCCGGAATTTTTTGACCTATTCAATTTTCCTGTTGTAGCTGGGTCAAATAATATAACAGACAACAATTCAGTCCTGATTACGGAAAAGATTGCCAAAAAATATTTTGGCAAACAAAACCCCTTAGGAAGGTCATTGATCTTTTATTCTGATGAAAAGTATGCCACGCCTCTTACAGTTACCGGTGTATTGAAAGATATTCCGATCAATTCTACTATGCAATTTGGGATCATTACAAATTTTGAAAATTATTTGCAAGGTGATGGATCAAAGATCGCTCCTGATAATTGGTCCTGGATGGTCGATGCCGCTTTCTTTCGGATCCCCAAAAAGTCTGATGTCGCTATTATTACCAAATCATTAGAAAAATATTTGCCGATACAGAATAAAGCAAGAATGGATTGGAAGGCCACCGGTTTTAAACTTATATCACTGCATGAAAACGCAGTGATAGGCGATATCCCAAATAATGGCTTGTATGATCGTCCTGCAGACTCCGCTGCGTATGGTCCTTTTATTCTTGCAATCCTGGTTTTTCTTTCTGCCTGCCTGAACTTTTCTAATACAACCGTTTCTCATGCTAACAGGAGACTAAAAGAAATGGGCATGCGCAAAGTGATGGGAAGCTCACATCGTCAACTGGTGATACAACTATTGTTAGAGTGTTGCTTTATCGTTTGTCTTGCTGCTTTGCTTGCTGTGGTATTAAATCGTTTTTGGCTTCCGACATTCAATCAAATGTTTGGCGCCATTAATGTTGTTGCTGATTATTTCAAGGACATAACGCTGTTACTGTTTTTTATTAGTGCTATATTATTGACCACCTTACTTGCTGGTTTCTACCCGGCATTTTATATCAGCCGGTTTAATCCTTCGACCATTTTCAGGGGCACAGTAAAATTTGGGGGTAATAATTTATTCTCAAGGATCATGCTGAGTTTTCAATTATGCATTGCTGTCATTACAATTATTGCCGGAATCGGATTTGCCCGGAATTCGGAGTTTCAGAAGAATTATGACTATGGATATAATATAGAAAATACAGTCGGGGTCATTCTCACAGATACTGCTGCTTTTCCTTCATTCCGCAACGAGATGACGGCAATTCCACAAGTCACTGCATTGGCAGGTACAAGAAGTCATATTGGTTATGGTTT
>CBFGXP010000008.1:0-37878 GCA_965652775.1 uncultured bacterium | reverse complement strand
ATGGATCGGTAAAACGATAAGTAATGATTGATCTTCCTTGTCTGCTAGTTAATCCGCACTAATAATGTGATTCAATCCAACAGTGGAATTTTAAGGAATTAAAGCTTTTGAAAATATTCTGACCTGAAAGAAAATGGTTTCGATATTATTCACTTTTTGAAATGAAATTATGGAACCGCTCATTATTCTTATCGCTGTTTTTATTATCACGCTGGTGATCGTAAAAATTATTAAAAAAATGTGGGCATATTCTTTTGCAGGTTGCATGGCAATGAGTGTAATGCTGGTATTTACCGGTGTCAGCCATTTTTTATATCCGGATGGGATGGCCTTAATGTTGCCGGAGTTTATTCCATTTAAAAAAGAAGTGATCTTTCTCACAGGGGTAATTGAAATAGCAGCAGCTGCAGGACTTCTTATTCCACGATTCAGGAAAATTACAGCGTGGTTGTTGATTATTTTTTTCATATCCATATTACCGGCAAATATTCATGCGGCAATTAATCATGTCAATTTGAGAACAGCTACTTTTGATGGCAGCGGCTTGAATTACCTATGGTTCAGAGTGCCGTTACAGATTTTTTTTATCGCGTGGGTTTATTACTTTGGAATAAAGAAAGACCGGCATTCAGTCCCATCAAATTCTCATAGATGATCTTCATTAAACAAAATAGCGGATCAATGTTAATTTAGTTCGAACAAGAAGTTGAGTATGGTTAAGAGTTTGCTCAATATTAATCAGCTAATAAAATGAAAGCAGCTGTACGTACAAAATATGGATTACCCGGGGATCTGACTATAAAGGAACTTCCCATACCAACTCCGAAGGAAGACGAAGTGCTGGTAAAAGTTTATGCGACCACCGTAAACAGAAGTGATTGCCATGTACTTTCAGGTAAACCAAATTTCATGAGACTTTTTACAGGTTTATTCAAGCCACGTGAATCCATTATCGGGTCAGACTTTACAGGACAAGTTCATGCAGTAGGTTCTAATGTGCGGTCTTTTAAACCGGGTGACAGGATCATGGGATTCGGTGGTGTTTTTGGTTGTGGTTCACATGCACAGTATTTTATAATGCCAGAAAAGAAAGCGATTGAATCGATGATAATGATGCCTGATAACTTAAGTTATGAAGAAGCGGCCGCGTGTTTGGAGGGAGCATTCTATTCTGGCTCCGGTATAATGCAATTAAAACCAAAGCCCGGTCAAAAAGCATTGGTAAATGGCGCAACGGGTGCAATTGGTTCATCCTCTGTTCAGTTTCTAAAATATTATGGCGTGTACGTAACCGCAGTGTGCGGTGCTGAGAACTTTGAATTAGTAAGATCATTAGGCGCTGATAAAATGATTGATTATAAAACCCAGGATTTCACCAAAGACAACGAGCAATATGATTATATTTTTGATGATGTGGGCAAGGCCGGTTATTTAAAATGCAAGGCTATCTTAACGAAGACCGGTGTCTTTACTTCATCAGGTGGAATTGAATATCTATTCATGGCTCTCATCACGCCAATCTTTGGGGGAAAGAAGGTTATATTCCTGGCCCCTAAAAAAGTCAGGGAGACACTAAGTTTTATAAAAGAACTGATTGAAAAAGGAAAGTTCAGGCCTGTTATAGATAGAAAATATCCACTCGATAAAATTGCTGAGGCATACAAGTTCGTGGCAAGCGGTCAAAAAATAGGTAATGTAATAATTACAATGGATGTTACTTAAACCCTAATTTATTATTTGAGACTGGAATAAACCATTACCTCAAACTTTTGCATAACATCATTGTGACTATTTGGGGTGTGTTGCGTCATAAAGAGGCAAACCAATTTTGCTTTTGGATCAGCCCAATAAATCGTGCCATAATATCCGCCCCATTCAAATGAACCTGCATTGCGCGGTCCTTTTGCTGCAGATCTTTCTGATGTGATGCCAAATCCCAATCCCATATAATCATCGCCAAACATTCCCGGATCCAGTTGACCACTGGTTATCATTTCCACCGTTCTTTTTGATAATATTTGGTGACCATTATATTTACCACCATTTAATAACATCTGCATGAAAATGGCATAATCAAAAGCAGTAGATGAAAGACCCGCTCCGCCGGAAAAATAATTTTTTTTCATGATCGGATAATCAGGGTCGATGCGACGAAATTCATGGCTCCATGGAATTATGTTATGCAAAGAATCCTCAGTATATACTGTTGCCAAACGACTGGCCTTCGCTGCCGGCACATTGAAATAAGTGTCTTTCATCCCTAAAGGCTCAAAAATATTTTTCCTGAAGAAATCTTCAAGGTTCATCCCGCTTATCACTTCAATCAAACATCCCAGCAAATCGGTGTTTAATCCGTATTGCCATTTCGAACCCGGGTGAAAGCTTAGCGGCAGTTTGCCCAATGCCTTCATTCTTTCTAAAAGATCTTCATCAAAATAACCAAGACCCGACGGGATCCGATGCTTTGTATAAATAGCAGCCACTTTTGAGCTGCCGATGTCAGTATAATCCAGGCCTGAAGTATGTGTTAGCAGTTGGCGAAAGGTGATCTCACTTTTTGCAGGGATTGTGGTGTAAGAAGTATCTGCATCATTGAATTTATCTAATACAACCGGATTCTTAAATTCAGGAATAAAATCTGAAATGGGTTGGTCAAGCAATAGCTTGCCCTGTTCGTATAACATCATGATGCCAATACTGGTGATTGCTTTAGTTTGCGACATGATGCGGAAGATGGCATCATTCTTCATTGGCTTTTTGGTAGCTACATCGGCGAATCCATATCCTTTATATTGCACCAGCTGGTTATCTTTTATAACTATCGAGACAGCGCCTGTCAGCCATTTCTTACCGATATACCCATTTACCAATCCATCGATCTTCGCTAATTTTTCGTAATCAACGTTATTGTTTTTTGTATTGGTTTGTATTACCTGGGAATGTCCGGGTGTCGATAAAAACAGGATGAACGCGGTAGCAATAATGGTTAGGGAATTCATAAACTTTATCATAGCAAGTGTAGCTTTTAATATTAGAAAGATAATGCAAAATAATATTCAGTCTTTTGATTTCCACAATTCGTTTTAACAAGAAAGTAAAATCGTGCCTGCTGAAAAGCGAATGGTCCCGGGAGCAGGTATAGACTTCATTTGACAAAAAATAATATACATTCTGTTTAGCTGGCCCGTTCTTTGTGACTTTTATAAAAATTTTTTATGGAGCCCCGCCAGCAATTAGCCTTGATGGACAAGATCATTCGTGAACTCGATGATCTTAAAAATAGCCAGACATCAGTGTTAAAAAAGCTTGCACAAATAGAAGCTGATAATATTAATATTGATGTTGAATTATTAAGTAATAGCTTGCCTGAAATTCATGAAGAAGTTGATGACGCTTTAGCGAAAGCATCTGCATTGCTTGAACAATTTTCCGAACACAGAAATAAATATGCGCAGGATAATCAGCAGGCACTGACGGAACCCCAGTGATGAAGATGGCAAAAATTAATTTACAACTATAAAAAGGTTCTATACTTTTGAATTACCGGGCGTATTTCCACCTTTCGTAAATCTAATAATTTAAAAAAGCTGTTTATGAAGAATCAATCATTTGCATTCAAAAGTGCATTGATATGCCTATTTGCAATTTCTTTTTTTTATACTAAGGCACAAGTAACGACTGCCACTCTTAGCGGAATAGTCAAAGACCCTAAAGGAGTTGGTCTTGCTTCCGCCACGGTCACGGTTGAGTACCCGGATGCCGGTATTAAACAAACGCTGATCACCAAAACAGATGGAAGATATACTGTTCCTAATTTAAGGGTAGGGGGTCCTTACCGGATTACCGTCAATCACGTCAGTCATAAAGAAGCAGTTTCAGAAAGTATTTTTTTAGAGTTGGGTTTGAATAATACAGTGGATTTTTCGCTCCAGGAAAAAACAACGGAGCTTGGAAACGTAACCGTAACGGCCACCTCAAGAATATTTGATAATAAAAGAACAGGCGCTTCTACTAATATAAGCAACCGGCTTATCAAAGCGCTCCCCACTATCAACCGGTCTGCTGATGATTATTTACGGCTGACTCCTTCTGCATCGCCTACATATAATGGTATGTCATTTGCCGGCCGTAATGGTCAATACAATAATTATTCATTGGATGGTGCGGTATTTAATAATCCATTTGGTCTTGATGCACCAACACCCGGTGGACAAACGAATGCGCAGCCTATTTCTCTCGATGCCATTGACCAGATTCAGGTAAACCTTGCTCCCTATGACGTAACCCAGGCCGGCTTTACCGGCGCCGGCGTGAATAGTGTAACAAAGTCAGGTAGTAATAATTTTACCGGTACGGTCTATTCATTTTACAGAACAGAGGCCTTAACCGGAAAAAAAGTTGCAAATACCAAGTTAGTTGTTCCTGACCTGACCCAATACCAGGGAGGATTTGCATTTGGAGGTGCTTTGAAAAAAAATAAATTGTTTTACTTCCTCAGTTTTGAAACTGAACAACGTAAAGATGAAGCCACCAGCTACGTTCCCCGAAACGCATCAAATGCCAATGAGTCTAATACGGCAAGGATATTGGAACAGGATATGATAGATGTAAGTAATATTTTAAAGACAAGATTTAACTATAATACCGGGGCTTACCAGGGATTTACCCACGAACAAACGAATTATAAATGGCTGGCAAAACTAGACTGGAATATAAATGACGTTCATAAGCTATCATTCACATACAATGGATTGGATGCAAAAAAAGATAAGCCTGCTCACCCCAGCGCTATCGGTCGACGCGGTCCGGATTATACCACACTTCAATTTCAGAATTCAGGTTACCAGATCGAGAATAAATTGAATTCATTTAGCACAGAGCTGAAATCAAATTTCAAGGGGAATTCAGCCAATAAACTTAGAATGGTTTATACGCTGTTCCGCGATAACCGAAATCCTTTTTCAAGTCCATTCCCCGTCATAAATATTTCAAAGTACGGGTCCCGTTATATTGTAGCAGGGCATGAGCCGTTTTCTATTAATAATACATTGAACCAGGATGCGATCCAAATAACGAATGATTTTACGCTTTACAAAAAAAATCATTCTATTACCATTGGCGGTTCTTATGAATCATTCAAGTTTGAAAACTCGTTTAATTTAACAGGGTATGGTTTTAATATGTTTTTGGGTGATGTAGATATTGCAGATTTTAAAGCAAATGTACCATCCGGCGCCCCCCTTTGGTTTAATGCTTTTAGCCTGGACCAGTTTGCGACGTATGCTAACAATAGGGCAGCGGCCGATAAATGGGCACTTGTAAAAATGACGGTAGGACAATTGTCAGCGTATGTTCAGGATGAATGGTATGCCAATTCTAAATTAAAAATTACTTTGGGCCTTCGCATGGACAAACCTATCTATGATAATATGTCTTTTACAACTCCAAACATACAGGAAGATGTGTTTGCACCCAACGCAGGTACATACCTGGGTTCATTTACAACCGGGTCGCCTACTATTCAAAATTCCGACAACCTTGTTTTATTTGACCAGGACGGCAACCCCATTAGCAATGGCAAAGGAAAAGACCTTGACAATACTCAACTTCCTAAAACATCTCCGTTGCTCTCCCCAAGACTTGGGTTTAACTGGGATGTGCAAGGCGATAAGACATTACAGGTACGTGGTGGTACCGGCCTTTTCACTGGTCGGTTTCCTTTTGTATGGATAGGCAACCATATTGGTAACCCATTCACTTCATTTTATAATGCTACAGACAGAGAATTTAAATGGCCGCAGGTATGGCGTTCTAATGTAGGCACAGATTTCAAAATTCCTTATGGAACGATCTTCACTTTCGATGTAGCTTTTACGAAAGATGTTAATGCGATGATGGTTCGTAACTATAAATTGGGAACCCCTACAGGTGTATTGAATTCAGGCACCGGCGATAAGCGCAATGTTTATTTGCCCGCTAACCAGGGGGCTGCCAATACTTATGTTTTTACAAATACAAAGGAAGGCCATCAATTCAACATTACTTTCCAGGCGCAGCAAAATTTTACAAAAGGCCTGTATGCAATGTTTGGATATAATTATCTCATAGCAAAGGATGCCAGCTCAATTTCTGCAGAAATTTCGAGTGACGCTTTTGACCGTAACCCGATTCTTAACAATGCTAACAAAGCGATAAATTCAAATTCACTATATGGAAACAAACATCGCTTTATAGCAGCGGCATCAAAAAAATGGTCATATGGTGCGAATAAAGAATGGGCAACTACGGTTTCTTTATTCGGCTCATGGACTTCAGGAAACCGTTTTGCTTATGTATATGGCGGAGATATCAACAATGACGGAACGGGTACAAATGACCTATTATATGTGCCCACAGATGCAGAAATTGATTTGATGCCCTTTATTACATTAGTGGATATAAATGGAGTAAGTCAGAATGCGGCAGCACAAAGAACTGCATTCAAACAATTCATAGCACAGGATGACTATCTGAGTGGCTTGAGAGGTCAATACACTGAAAAATACGGGGGTGAAACGCCCTGGAATACCCAGGTTGATCTGCGTATTCTGCAGGATCTGATCATCGGCAATAAAAAGAAACAAACATTTCAGTTTAGTGTGGATATAATAAATCTCGGAAACCTTATCAACAGCAAATGGGGTGTAGTGGAATATGCAACCACATCGGGTTTCTATCAGCCATTATCAGTTTTATACAATAATAATTCGCCCACTTATCAATTCGATCCTTCATTAAAGCAAACATTTACTAAAAGCCCGGATCTGCAGAGCCGCTGGCAAATGCAATTAGGATTAAGGTATATTTTTTAATATTCGTCGATTTGACTTAATAAAGAGAGGGGTTGCACAAGATGGATTTTGGCAAACCCCTCGTTAAGTTGCAATGAATTTTCACTGGTTTCCAAAGCAGGTCGCCTGCGATACTTATTAAATCATTTTACCAAAACTTGCATCGTAACTTCGCATGCAAAAAAGTACAGTATGGAATTAGGAATTGGAATGTTTGGTGACCTTCATATTAATGAAAAAGGAGAGATACAACCAGCAGGGCAACGATTAAAAGAACTGATCGAAGAAATAAAACTCATGGATGAAGTCGGTCTTGATTTTTATGGAATTGGTGAACATCACCGTCCCGATTATGCGGTATCAACACCTGAGATCATTATAGCTGCAGCGGCAAGTGTTACAAAAAATATTAAACTGGGCAGTGCTGTTTCTGTATTAAGTTCATCAGACCCGGTAAAATTGTATCAAAGTTTCGCAACGATCGACCTGATTTCAAATGGAAGAGCGGAATTAATGGCTGGCCGGGGGAGTTTTATTGAATCATTTCCTTTATTTGGTTACAATCTTGATGATTATGATGAGCTCTTTGAAGAAAAGCTGGAGCTGCTGTTAGCAATAAATAAGGGAAACCCTGTTACATGGAAGGGTAAGTTCAGACCCGCATTGAACAACCAACAAATATTACCACGTGCAGTTAATGATCGTCTTAATATATGGATCGCTGTTGGTGGCACACCAGCGTCAGTGTTGCGGGCGGGCAAGCATGGATTACCTGTGATCTTTGCTATCATTGGCGGCAACCCTGCACAGTTTAAACCATTGTTTGAATATTACAAAAATGTGTATAGTCATTTTGGTCATGACATGAATAAGTTCCAGGTGGGTGTGCATATGCATTCATTTTTTGGTGATGATAGTAACCGGATCGCTGACGAATATTACCCCATCTATTCTGCGCAAATGGATAGGGTAGGTCGTTCCCGCGGCTGGCCTGCGTATCAGCCCCAACAATATGTAACCGGTAGAAGCAGCAATGGACATTTGATCATTGGTGATGCCAACGAATCGATAGATAAGATTTTAAAGTTGGAAGAATTATTTGGACTTAC
Source organism: uncultured bacterium (assembly GCA_965652775.1). Classification (GTDB taxonomy): domain Bacteria; phylum Bacteroidota; class Bacteroidia; order Chitinophagales; family Chitinophagaceae; genus VBAS01. The sequence continues at coordinate 29,939 of CBFGXP010000008.1, read as the reverse complement.
ACGTTTTTCTGCCCATATGGATGTCGGCGGGCCTTCGCATAAATTATTGATGAGATCCATAGAGATATTTGGGACTAAGATCGCACCGAAAGTAAGAGAAGCATCGAAAAAACGTTAAATAACGCGGCGCCCGGCTTATTGCTTCAGAAAGATTACTAACGCTCCAATCAACGTCAGTACGATCACCACGATGCGATAATGGTCATCTTTTATTCGCTTTACTATTTTTAAACCTATCAAGAAACCAAGCGCCAGTGCCGGAAGCAAGCATAAATCTATTTGTAAACTGGAGGCCGTAATATTTTTCCAATACAATACCTGGAAAGGGAGCTTAAATAAATTGATGACTAAAAATAACCAGGCAGTTGTGCCAATGAAATGATTTTTAGGTAAACGCATTGCCAGGAAATAAAGATTGGAAAACGCACCGGCCAGGTTTCCGAGCATCGTGGTGATGCCGGCCATCACACCCGTACTTGCGGCAAACAGCGGATGAGTGGGAACATTTTCTGGTTTGCTGATTTCCATTACTACCATAATTATAACAGTAAGTATGATAATTACTGCCATTATCTTTCTGAAAAATGCCTCATCCATTTCCTTACCTGCATATACACCGATCAATATCCCGGTCGCCATCCATGGAACCAGCTTCCAAAAATGTTTCCACTGCGCATGGCGGTGGTAATAGAGCACTGCAGCAATATCGGCAACACATAATAAAGGCAATACAATTCCTGTGGATGCTTTTCCGCCAAATACCAATGCCATTAATGTTACATTAAGCATGTCAATACCGCGGAGCCCAGCCTTAGAAAGACCAAGAACAAATGCCCCGGTAAATACTAACAGTAAATTAATTGCGGACCAGCCTGACAGGACTTCCATATTTATTTAAAGAGCTGTCAAGATACATAAACAGATCTGTCCATAAGTTTTATTGTGACCTGTAATGTTACCTCAATTAAAAAAGGTCTTAGTTTACCACTAAAACCTTTTTTATAGATCTTTGTTTTTATACTACCTTATTGTATCACTCCACACCCAATCCTGCTACCGGAATTGCCAGTAGGTTGGGTTTTATAATCATCCATACCTCCATGAACTATTACTGCTTTACCTAAAATATTTTTATCAGGGCTACCACCTAATGTCCACAGATCTGTTGTTAATGTCATCGTTCCTTTCCCTTGTGCATTTAGTTTTACATTTCCAATATCACCCAGGTGAAAACTTGCCGATGCCCATTTGCCATGTTGTGTGTTTGTAGGATTCCAGTGACCATGAGCAAGCATGGCGGTATCTCCGCAATTGCCATGTTCGTGCAGATGGACTGCTATTGATTTCCCTGCCTTTTTAGGGATGGTTAGATCCAACGTCATTTTTATTTTTCCCGCTGAATCCGCATCGAATTTTACTGTTCCATCAACCGTAGTATCCGCGTAGGTACCGGATACCTTCGCTTCAGCATGGGACACCATTGCAACGTTATCAGTTGCAGGCCGGGTATCATTGGTCGAAGGCGCGGTTGACGAAGTCTCACTGTTCAATGTAGTAGTGTCGGTGGTTTCAGTATTACTGTTACAGGACACAACTATGGCAGAAGCCATGAACATAAAACAAAATGATTTCTGGAAAAAGTAATTTGAATTCATATTTGATCGGGTTATGTTAACAAAGGTATCGCTAAAGTCTTACCTGTAATTTTTTCGTTTTAAAAATCATGCTAAAAGCTCTTCGATCGAGGTATAAAGCTTCTCTTTAGAAAAAGGTTTTTCAATAAATAAATCGGCTCCGTTTTCCAGGGCCACATCCCGTGCAGATGCAAAACCAGAGATCATGACGATCTTAACGGTAGGGTATTTTTTCTTGAGATAGCTGATAAAATCGACCCCGAATCCATCGGGCAGCTTATTATCAAGAATGATTACGGAGGGTTGTTGTTGCTGAAGGTACTCGTCAGCAGATAAAAGGTTGTTTACATAATCCAATTCAAAGTTCCTTTCATTTAAAATAATATTCAGCAATAAACCCATTTCCCCTTCATCTTCAACAACCAGGATTTTTTTTGCCACTTTGCGTTTTAGCGTAGTTGTGTTTGACATAACGTTGTTTTTGGTTTGATGATCAAATTTTTTTGGATGCTTGCTCAGATGGTACGGGTTGAAATTGTATACAAAATGCCTGCCTTAATTTCCGTTTTGAAGGGGAATTATTTCCACATCAATCTTTTTAAAATGGGTACCGGGATCGGTCAAACTCTTTAATCTGAAAATTATTCATAAATTCAAATGGGCTATCCGCAAACAATTTACCTGAAACCTAAACCACTTAAGATGAAAAAGCATTTATTTTCATTTGTTACAATCAGTCTGTGTTTTTTATTTTATTCCTGTTCTGATACTACGTCCGAAAGCGATAGGGCCGGGGTTAAAAATGATCAAACGAAAGAAACATTTTCTATTGCAAACCTTGTTACTGAAGATAAACAGGTACCTGATTCGATCATTGCCGGATTGAATGCCCAGCATCACCAGCTTAAAGTACTGGAAAGAAGAACAGTGCCCGGTCCATTTGACACTCCTGCAATGAAATACTTTACCGATTTTGCAGTAACACTGGATAAATTACCCGTGATCAATCCCGGGCCCGGTGAATATGTACATGTAATGGAAGGACAACGCCATGGATATAAAAATCTTACGATTGGAATTACTGAAACGTTTCCTGGTGGAGCTCCACCGATGCACTCGCATGAAGGAGAGGAGTCACATGTTTTGCTTGAAGGTGACATCTTATATGCTTTAGGAGATACAATGTTTACCATAAAAGCTCCTTACATGGTAAACATTCCGGCTGGTGTTCCTCATGCTTTTAAGAATATCGGAAAAAAAACGACAAACCTCGTTGTCATTTTTCCAACTAATATCTGGAAGTACGACGTGTTGGATTATTTTCCTTTTGATAAGGATACTACAAAAACCGTTTCGCGGTTTACAAAATTCAAGAACAGCCTGGCGAAAAAATAATTTCAGTTACCCCGGAAATAAATGCTCCTCTATAATATTAAGTGGCCCTTATATTTTTGTGTCTGCAACAATCACCAACACAAAAATTTTAGATTCAGATTATCAGAGGTCTTTGGAGCTTATGAGAGGTTAGTTGTTATAATTTATGAATTGCTTTTTTATAAACGGTATTGCTCTTGTATTGCAGCTGGGTATTTTTGAAATGGGTCGTTATGGAAATATAGAATTGTGTATTCAAAAAACTCATAAACTTATACATGATGCAAACAGGCAAAATGAAACCCGGATACATTTATCAGCTACTTTTTATATTTTCTTTATTCAGCGTACCTTTCATTGCATTTTCCCAGTCAAAGGCTGAGAAAGAAATATTAGCAGTGATAAGACTGGAAGAAAAATACTGGAGCAGCGGTGATATTGAAGGGTATGTGAGTCTTTATGCGCCATCTGATTCCACCCGTATGATATTAAGCAAGGGCGCAGCTTATGGTAAAGACAGTATTCTTGCTTTTTACAAACGATACTGGCCAAAAGAAAAGATGGGAACACTTGTATTGGATGGCGAACGCATGGAACGATTATCAGGAAAGTATTATTATGTTACCGGTTATTTTCATGTGAGCTATCCCGATGGGAAAGTCATCAACGGTCGCTACTCAAGCCTGATGAAAAAAATAAAAGGCAAATGGTATTTGTATACCGATCATTCCGGCTAGCAAATGCTATTCTCTTATGTCATTTCAAAATCTTTCAGATATCCCGGATTAATTCTTTAGTATTTTAAACTCAACTCTTCGATTCAATTGCCTGTTCTCCGGCGTATCATTGGCAACTACGGGCACCGTTTCGCCATACCCATGCGATATAATACGGCTTTGTGTAATGCCTTTTGAAATGATATATTCCATTACCGATCTTGCACGGTTGTCACTTAATTTAAAATTATAATCATCCGAGCCGTAGCTATCCGTATGTGCACTCATTTCGATCTCAATAGCAGGATTATCCTGCAGCAATTTTACCACCCGCTCAAGTTCCACAAATGATTCGGGTCTCAGATCCCATTTATCAAAATCAAAAAATACATTGTTTAGTCGTACGATCTGCCCGATCTCGATCGGAACAAGGTAAAGGTCCTTATGTATTTCTTTATAACCCACCTTTACCAGTGAATCAAGATTCAGGTTTTCTGATTGCGCAAAAAATTTATCAGCTGTTGCTCTTATCAAATAATTTTTATCATAAGGCAAAACGATCTTGAAAGAACCATCAATTGCACTTGATATTCCATTACCTGCTTCGGTGCCATCGGGCAACGTTTCATATATCAGCGATGCACACAGAGGCTGCATTGTTTTTGCATTGAAAACATTTCCCGTGACCATTACGATCGGTTTTGGTCTTTCTTTTTCAAGCAGTTTCACTTTTACAATATCAGATTCACCAAAACCGTCTTCACTGTTTGTCAGGTATGCATATTCCCCACCCGCGTCAAGTGTGAAGAATGCATCCCACTCAGGAGTATTGATAGGGCTGCCAAGATTAACCGGGTCGCTCCATTTTTGCCAGGTCTTATCAAGACGTTTGGTCATCCAGATATCATTGTCGCCAAGACCGCCGGGGCGATCGCTGCTAAAGTAAAGGGTTTCGCCATCCGATGCCAGATAGGGAGTCATTTCATCAAATTTCTCCAGGTTGATCTTCTTGCCAAGAGACTTTGGTTCGGACCATGTTCCATCGGGTTGTAAAAGGCTTACATAAATATCATTAAAAAAATTTCCTTTCACCGGTGACATATACAGCAATAAAGTCTTTCCATCATGTGCCATAGTTGCTCCTGATCGTGCGCCCCTGTCATATTTCCAATAATTTTTTATCATCAATGCTTCCGGCTTGCTCCAGTAACCATCTTCCTGCAGCCAACACATGCTTACGCCATTACCGGCGTAATCTCCATTTATGAATGCTCCTCTTATTAATATCCTATTGTTATCCGGCGATATCCAGAATACCGAATTATAAAGGGCGGTATTAAGAGGATAACCAAGGTGCACTGCCTTGCTCCATTTGCCTGAACTGTCCCGCATGGTAAACCATATATCCTGTGAGTTACGAACGGTGTTATAGTTTGTATTATGAGGATGATTTTCACGAATAAAAAATAACAAATTTCCATCTGCTGATATGGTCGGTCTTAATTCATTCAGAGGAGTATTAACAAGCTCTCCCATATTTTCTACCTTAATAATAGTAGATGCAGTAATAATATTTTCCTTTTGTTGAACAAGTCGGGCTGTATCATTATGAGTAGTATCGATGGCCGGCTGCGCCGACAGGAATTGAAAACATAAACAAAGAGTTAAGCAGTAAATGGCTTTTTTCATGGGATGGATTTGCCTGCGTAAAATAGTAAAAAGATACCGCCTGCTGTATTGGAAACTTACTCATGATTTTTACTAATGTCATCAGCACATTAATAAATTAATAATGAATCCATGTTGTTTTCCCTAATTCACTTCATGAGGGATACAAATTGAATTGAGTTGTCACGTTGGTTATAATTCCCCAAATTCTCATGTTTTCCGTAGATTGAGAACCTATGGAAGATTTTAAAATTGTTGTCTTTATTATGGTGATATTGATCAGCCTGACAGCAATTATTAATAAAAAGAAATTTCCAGTCCCTATATTATTGGTGGCTGCCGGTTTGATCATTGGCTTTGTTCCCCAATTGCCAGACCTGGCATTGGATCCTGATGTTGTTTTCTTAATAATACTCCCGCCACTTTTATATGATGCGGCCTCTAAAACTTCATGGCATGAATTCAGAACTTTGATAAGACCCATTTCGACATTAGCCATCACTCTTGTTTTTTTTACCACGGTAGCTGTGGCTATCGCCGCTTATTATTTTATTCCAGGATTTACATGGCCGCTGGCTTTTGTATTAGGCGCGGTCGTTTCGCCCCCTGATGCGGTAGCCGCATCTGCTACTATAAAAGGATTAGGACTCAACAAAAAAGTAGTCACAATATTGGAAGGAGAGAGCCTGGTGAATGATGCTTCTGCCTTGATCGCCTATCGTTATGCTGTCACAGCCGTAACCACAGGGACATTTGTATTCTGGAAGGCTGGCTTACAATTTTTGTTAGTAGCAGGTGCCGGTATATTGATCGGAATTTTAGTTGGATACTTGTTTGTGCTGGCGTATAAAAAGATAACGAATAATCCGGTCGTTGAAACAAGTCTTACGTTGCTGGCTCCTTATGTATCTTATTTGGCAGCAGAGGAAATTCACATGTCAGGTGTCCTGGCCGTGGTCAGTACCGGGCTTGTAATATCGTGGCGGGCACCTGAAGTATTTTCATACCAGGCAAGAATGAGGATAAGGGGCCTGTGGGATACATTGATCTTTTTGCTGCATGGTTTTGTTTTTATACTTATTGGTTTGCAATTGCCCTCTATCATTAAGGGTCTTGGCAACTATCCATTCTCACAAATACTTGCTTATGGTTTGCTGATCAGTTTCGTCACTATCGTGGTTCGTATTATCTGGGTTTTCGCCGGGACCAGCTGGGGAACCTTTTTTAAGAAAAAAACTCAACGAAATAAACCTGCTGATATTAGTCAGGATGACACATGGAAAAATGTCTTGGTAGTTGCATGGACAGGAACCAGGGGTGTAATATCATTAGCCGCCGCACTTGCATTACCATTGTTATTAGAAGATGGGACCCCATTTCCGAAAAGACATTCCATTATATTCTTTGCTTTTGTTGTCATTTTTGTAACACTGGTGGTACAGGGTCTATCGTTGCCGCTGCTGATACGCTGGCTGAAAATTAAACCACAGGATAATACAACAGAAGAAGAAAAAGAGCTTCGATTATCACTTGCTACAAATACACTTAATTATATTGAAGATGAATTACCTGTATCATTAGATGATAAATCCCAGGCGCAATTGAGGGAGAAGTATGAATCGTTGGTTACCGATCTTACCAAGGAAGTGCAGCTTCAAAAAAAAGCAAAGCATACTGATACAAAAGTGAATGCAACTCCACCAGATGATCTGACAAAAGCCAAATTAGAGATCAGTAAATTTCAAAGGGAGTTACTGGTAAAGATGCATAAGGAAGGGGAATTCAGCGATGCTGCCATCAAACGGGTGGAAAGGGAACTTGATTTAGATGAGATGAAATTAAACTTAAAGATTCCAAAAGAAGGATCAACATGACAACCCTCAATTCTTTATGGTACCTAATATCAGGTCTGCGGAGAGTTTATTGGTATCATAACTTCTGAATTCGGCTCTTAATTTTTCTACATTTTGTTTATAGACCGGATTGTCAACAATATCGTTCACAGCGCTCTTAATTTTTTCGGGAGTTGGTTTTTCCGTTTTTAAATTTATGCCCAGTTTAAAATAGCCTATTCTTGCACAGATCTCATTTTTGCCTTCATTTATTCCGGCCGCCACCATTGGTAGTGCATGTTCAATTGCAATAAGTGTCCCTCCATATCCGCCATTGGTTATAAAAATATCTGTTCGGGTCATGATAAAATCGAAATCAATAAAATCTTCAATGATGATATTATCCTGTGTGTATTTCTTTCTTAACTCTTCGGTATAATGATGACCTGTAGCAACAATAAGCAGGTAATCTACATTCTTAAGAGCTTCCAATGCGGGTATGATCAATTTAGAATGATCGGGTTCAAAAGTGCCCTGGCTGATAAGAATGTTCTTTTTGTGTTTATTCAATTTATCCTTCCAGGGATAATTGAACCCGATAGCTACCGGATCTTTTTGCTGCACATTTTTGTAAGCATGTAATGGGCCAACAAATCTTAATTTCTCCGGCATATCGCTTCTTTCATACTCGAAACCGTTTGTTCCGCTTTGAAGAAAAATATCTGAACGAAGGGCCGGTATATCAAAAAGTGTAACATTTTCAGGAGGTAGTCCATATCGCCTCAAAATTTTATTATACTCAGCAGTGGATTCCCTGAATAAGATATTTTTTGCTACCAAACGAAGAACCCGTTGTTTGATCCCATTGATAAATGAATGACCAGGCGTTAAACCAAGTCCGTAAGGAGGCAAATCTTTCGAAGTCGACATCACCGGTGAGATACCAATTCCAACTCCCGGCACATTCAATTTATTTTTTACAATTTGTCCTGCCGTAAAAGCAGCATCACATACAAAGACATCAAAAGAAAAATCCTGTTTTATTCCAGTGATATCTTCAAAATATTCCGGCGCACGCAGGACAAAAAAGTTTTTTATATCAAATTTTAATTGGGGTACACCGGCCTTTAATTTTTTTCTTTCCGGAAAAACTTCGTTAATGTTAAACTGGTTTACCTCCAGTGCTTTCTTAAAAGGATAGTGGGTAATGCCCAGCTTTCTTAATTTTTCTCCGAACATCTTACTTGTATACCATCGTACATCGTGTCCCTGGTTTTTTAATTCCATTGCAATCCCGGTCATTGGATTAAAATGACCATCGGCCGGGACATTAGCAAATAGAATTCTCTTTGATTCCATAAATAAGTAGTTGATCATTTATATTTCAAGTTCTGAATAATTTCCAAAATGGATACAATAATTTTTGAAATTAAAGCCGGAAAAAATCGTTTCTTCGGGCCACTCATGAAAGCATCCACTATCAATCAATTGAAACAGGAACTCGTTAACACACCTGCGCCTGCACTTGTTGATCTTTGCCTTCGGTTGGCAAGATTTAAAAAAGAAAACAAAGAATTGCTTACTTATTTACTTTTTGAGTCACATGATACTTCTGGCTATATTAAAAGTGTAAAGGATGCAATGGCAATGCAGTTTAGTGATATTAATAAAAGTAATATTTACTTTATTAAAAAGACATTGAGAAAAATTCTTCGTACAGCTAATAAATACATTCGTTACAGCGGGCTGGCCATCGTAGAAGTTGAATTGCGGGTCTATTTCTGCGAGCTAATGAAAGAATTAAATATTTCTATAAATAGGAACCCTGTGCTCCATAATATTTACCAGGGCCAATTAAAAAAAATAAACAGGGCACTAAAGGGACTGCATGAGGACCTTCAATATGATTATTTAAAAGCAGTAAATAAATTATAAAGTTGAATCGGCTATGGTTCATCTACCTTTATGCTGCCTAAGCCGCTCCAAAACTTCTTTTTTTCACTTAATTCTTGTGATGACTTCAGAACATATAATTGATCAGACCAAGAAATGGATTGTTGACGTAGTGATAGGTTGCAATCTATGTCCGTTTGCAGCCAATGTTATTAAGCAACAAACCATATCTTATCATGTAGAAACAAGTATGGATCAAGAGCATTGTCTTCACTCATTCGTTTATGAACTGGAAAGACTGGACAACAATGATAGAATTGAAACTAGCTTTTTAATCTTTCCAAACAAGTTTGAAAAGTTTGACGATTACCTCGATTTGGTTTCGTTGACCGAAGAATTGATGAAAAGAAAGGGGTACGAAGGAATTTACCAGGTGGCAAGTTTTCATCCTTTGTATCTTTTTGCGGGTTCGGATGAAAATGATGCAGCTAATTATACTAACCGGTCAATTTACCCCATGCTTCAACTCCTGCGTGAAGAAAGTATAGACAAAGCACTAAAACATTATCAATACCCGGAGGGTATTCCTGACCGCAACATTCATTTTACAAGGGAAAAAGGATTGATCTACATGAAAACGTTGCGGGATGCATTATGATCTGGACTGATACTTGCATTTCAGGAATAATAAATTCTTAACATGGCAGTCCCGATCAAAAAGAAACGAAAAGGAATATTGCTGATCCTCCTGCTCCCTTTATTAATAATCATAGGTGTTCTTGCATACTACCAATTATTCTATAGATCTGAACGAGTTGATAACGGTGTTGCAAAACTTGTATTGAAATTTGAGAAACACAAGCATATTGTTACTTCCGTACGGTTTAATCCCAATGATTCTTTGCTAATTACAAGCAGTGTTGACAGCACAATAAAGATCTGGGAAAGGGAAACTAGTGAATTAGTTCGTGAAATAAAACAACCTTCAGGTATTGCCTACATGGATCTAAGCGGTGACGGTAACTATGTTGTCACAGGAGGCTATGATTCCGCGGTAAGAATCTGGAGAATAAATGACGGAGCATTGATAAAAATATTCAAGGGTCATAACGGTACAGTTTGGACTGTGGCTTTTAACAACGACGGAAAAAAAATTGTAAGCGGCGGAGATGATGGAATTGTAAATGTATGGGATGTGGAAAGTGGCAATCTTTTACACAAATTGCAAGGACATAAACGTATTGTGTGGTCGGTAAAGTTTAGCCGTGATGGAACAAAGATAGCCTCATCAAGTTTTGATTTCACCGTTAAGTTGTGGAATGTGGCAGATGGCAAATTAATTTGGGATAATAAAGAACATACAGAAACGGTAGTGGATATTGCATTCAGCCATGATGATAAACTACTGGCCAGCACCAGTGATGATAAAACAATAAAGCTTTGGAATATTGGTGAACAAAAACTTATCAGGACCATGAAAGTTGCTGAGCATATACAGGCCGTGGCGTTTAGTCCTGATGATAAACGATTGATGACAGGAGGCAGGGATAAACCAATGATCGGCGAGTTTTTACAGGAGATATTTGGGGACTCAAAATTCAATCCCGGCGTATCAGCACGGCTTTGGGATGTTGAAACCGGAAGTTTGCTTCAAACTTTTGCCACACATACGAATGATGTAATGGATGTTGCTTATAGTCATAATGGTAAATGGATAGCAACTGCCAGTGCAGATAAAACAGTTGAGTTATGGATCTTGAATAAATGATCTGTTTATATGTCTTGCAATAAAAACCGGTTCTTTTTTTTCACGGACTCGGTAAAACTTTTGACGATCCATTATTTAGTAAAACTTGTATTTTTAATAAATGCAAGGCCACCGTAAATATAATGATGTAAAATTTTTTCTTGTTGCTATTGCTTTTATCAGCGCCTTCAATTATTACCTTACTTACACCAATATCCGTTTCAACTGGTTTCTAATTATAACATATACGATAGATACAGTGCAGGGTTGGCTCGCATGGTGGGCAGTGCGGAGCATTGTTATTTACCTGGATAAGAAATTGCCTTATGCCCCCCAACCCTTAAAAAGAATTCTTATCCAGTTGGTGGTTACTACCATAGCAGGTTTGCTGGTGATAATTCTTCTGACGGAACTTGTAAGCTGGATAGCAAGAGGTCGTGCTGTGCCGCTTAATTTTTATCTTTTTGATGTTTTTATTTTTGTTATCTGGTTTATCGTCATCAATGGCATTTATATCGGCATGCATTATTATGCGGAGTGGAGGCAGTCGGAAATCCAGCGGCAGGAAGAAAAGAATTTAAGGATGGGAGGGTTTTATGTAAAGCATGGTAATCAGAATATTTTGATCGCTTTTGGGGATATACTTGGCTTTTTTGTGGAAAATGGCTATACAATTTTGCTAACATGGCAGAACAAAAAGTATTTTCCTGATAAATCGTTGGATAAAATTGAAGATGTTTTGCCCGGTGAAATGTTTTTCCGCCTTAACCGTCAATACATCATCCACCGTAATGCTTTAACTGGTTTTAAAAGAACAGGGGATGGTAAAATTGATGTACTTGTCAATGCGCCTGAGAATTTTCCGCAAGCAATTCCAGTCAGCCGGACAAGAGCCGCGAATTTTAAGAACTGGTTTCAAAACGGTGAAAATTGAAAACCTGCCTGCATTTCAACCCCGGTTTTGCTACACTTCAGCCTTAAGCCACGAGTTAGATCTGGCCTGCCCGGTTATTTAAAGTTATTTTTGCTGCATTTCGCCTGAATCGTGTTCCTGACTTTTGGTGTGAGGGGTCTATCGGTTGTTGTTTTGCATAAAAAAACATTATGAAAAGGACTTTAATTTCAGTGGCATTTGTTACCGGGTCATTCTTCTTAAACGCCCAACCCATTAACAAAACGGGGCCAAATTGTGAACTTGGAATCGAGATTAATACCAATTATTCAAAAGCAGCATTGCTCGATTCTATTATGAAGAGCTTTGCCCCGGCTCTTTTGCCCGGCACTGCCATTGCTTTATATTCAGAAAGTGAGGGATGGTGGGCCAGTTCCCAGGGATATGCAAACCTGGAAAAGAAAGTCCCGATGCAGAAATGCCATCTTCAGTATATACAAAGCATTTCAAAAATGTATATAGCAGTAGAGATCTTACAGTTAAAAGAACGGGGGAAAATTGAACTGGATGTTCCGATGACAAAATATCTGCCGCATCGCTATGGCAAGTATATAAAAGGCGCAGAAAAAATCACAATAAGAATGCTATTGAATCATACATCGGGTGTTGCGGAGTATAATACAAACGCTTCTTTTGTTTCGCAGGTTATTCTTCATCCATTGAATAATTTTTCATCGGAGGATTGTCTTCGGAGTATCGATGGTAACGAACCACAATTTCTCCCAGGAGCAAAATACCTTTATACAAATACTAACTATCTTTTGCTTTCTCTCATCGGTGATGCCATAACTGGTGACCATGCGGCTTTTATAAGGAAAAATATTTTCGATCCCCTGGGGCTTAATAACAGCTATTATAGTAAAGGGCACGACTACCTTAAAAACCTCTATTTGCCAGAGTCATATTGGGATGTCTTGAATATTGGCAAGCCGGTTAATGTCACTCCTTTCCAGCAGGTAACCGTTGTTTCTTCAAAGGGAGATGACGGGATTGTATGTACAACTGCAGATGCTGTAAAATTTTTAAAAGGCCTGATGGAGGGCAAACTACTGAATCCTGAATCTATGAAAGAGATGATGAATTTTATGAAAGATGAAAAAGGGAACAATCGTTATGGTATGGGTATGACGTATTTCGACTTAGGCGGCCTTCCGGCTTATGGTCATGGTGGCGGGGGAGTAGGGTCCGGGTGCGGGTTAGTATATATTCCTTCACACAAGATCTATCTTTTTATATCAACCAATCTTGGTGTATTTGTTGACAGTGATCTTTCGAGAAAAGCAGATGACCTACGGAATGCAATTCTTATGACATTGCTTCAGTAGTATTCTTGTTCTTCTTTTTTAAACTCATGGAATAGAAAAACAGCCGTCCCAACGTCAGGACGGCTGTTTTTAATAACTGGGTACCTGCATAAGTCATTTAATTTCTATCAGGGTCTTTTTAGTGGATGTTTGTAACGCTTTGTTTAACACCTATATTGAAACTTTCTTGATGGTTGGTAAAACAATACAGTTCCTTGTTGATTTAAAAGACTATCTTCACACCGTGATTCAAAGTTTTACCGCATTTAGTATTTGGTTAGTTCAATTTTTTACTCTTTCCTTCAGTAACAGTTAACCTTCTTTTTACTTTTTTCTGTAAGCTTCTTCACATGTATTATTTTATTATTTAAAAATTTTTGTTTTATGAACATGTACGTTTCGAATTTGAGTTTTCACACAACTGATGAAGACTTGAACAAATTATTTTCTCAATTTGGTTCTGTGTCGTCAGCTAAAGTTATTAATGACCGTGAGACTGGCCGCAGTCGTGGTTTTGGTTTTGTTGAAATGGATTCCGATGAAGATGCTAAAAAAGCAATTGCCGGATTAAACAACAAAGAGGTAGAAGGCAGAGCGATGTCTGTTTCGGTTGCAAAACCAAAAAAAGCAGATAACAAAAGATGGTAAGCTGAATAGATAAGAATTTATTCGCTTTATCATGAACAACCAAATGTAATGGTAAAGCGAATATTACTTTAATCAGAAGTTTTTACTTGATTTAGCGGAGATTTCTCCCCGTTAGCATTTACTCTCGAAAGTTTGCCGTTTTCCACCAGCAATGCTTCAGAATGGCCTTCCGCATGATGAACATCGGTATTGATGACCCTTCCTCTATATAGTGAACTAATGTTTTCGCCTATAATTGTATGCCCCGTAGCTATATGGCGTATGTTATAAAAATCTAAGGTGCTGTCAATTTGCGACATCTTTGCTTTTGGGATGTCTTTATAATACCCCCTGTACCAAAATGGCCCGAAATCACTAAACAATACTCCAACCCGTTTGTCTTTATATTCATAAACGGAGTCAGTGTAATAAGGCCTCGAGATTTCATTCAATTCTTTTAGTGGTATTTGCAAATTATTTACATAAGAAGAAATGCCTGCATGTGTAAACAAAATATCACCCACCCTTTCTGCAATATTCTTCGTTGCGAGCCATCGTCCAATCTCGGCATCGGGGCCAAAGAGTTGCATATAAGGCTTATTTATCATGGCTGCATGATTAATGTAACGTTCATGCACATATCTCAGATCGCCGCTCATATTCATTATCTCATGATTCCCCAGGATAAAATGCACATAACCGCCCGCAGCCTTTGCCTTTTCTTCAAGCGAATAGATCAGCCATAAAACCTCCATCACCATACCACCTCTATCTACAAAATCACCGGTAAATACAAGATGATTTTTTCCAAATGTCCAGTTGAAATTCTCATCAATTACACCATTTCCCTGTAATAATTTTCTGAGTGCAGCGAAGTTGCCTTCGATATCCGAAATCACAAGCATATTTTTCACACCTTTATACTCCGTCTTTTCATTTGTAAGGTTTGATTTTAGCCGAACGCTGAATGTTTTACCTGCTTCATTGGTATTTACCAAAAGACTAATATTGTTTTTCATAGTTACAGGCATGCTATCCGTTCTTACAGATTTCACACCCGAAATATCACTAATATAATTTACAAAAATCGAATCGTTGCGATACAATACGTACGGCCCATCAACGACAGTTGTATCAATTGATTGTTTGTGCATTGTAGATTTATCATTTGCATTTTGATCAAGGCAGCATGCAAATAAAGCTGTTAATAATAATGCGACTGTTTTAAACATATAATGTAGATTTCAATAACCATACCTTATTATGATGGGAAATGTTAAGCAAAATAATAAATTAACATAATGTTTTTGATATTGGCAATTTAAATTAAAGCTTGTTATAAACAAACAAACCGGTAAAATTACTACCGGTCACTTTTTGAATTTATTTAATGTAATCTACAACCTTCTATACTTAAATTTTTGCCCGCCAACCGAAGCTTCGTACATTAACCCGCCTTTTATTTGTGAGAATATCATCACACCATCCTTGTATTTTACATTGCCAGCTGCGCCCTTTGTTGCCGCAACTGCCGAAGCCTGCCCCGAAAATTCAAATTTATTTTCCTTAAAACGGTTAAGATCTGCTTCTGTTTCGAAAAATATTACTTCCCGGTAAGCCTGGCCACCCCATTGAAAACCTACAGTTACTTGCGTCATTTTAGCCATGCCGATCAAGTTTCCATTTTGAAAAACCGCACCATTGCCGGCAGCACCTCCAATACCTATTGCACCCTTACCAATGTTGGGGAAGATGACATAGCCGTAAGAATTGTCAAACAGGCTTTTCATCAGCGCATCTGTTTTGATAAAATCCGCTCTTGCTTCATTGGCATCCGCAATAATTTTATCGTCTTTATCATCGTTTTGCGCCTGCATGGAATTGTTTACAACCAAACTTATCATTAAGAAAGAAAATGCTAATAAGGGAAATGATTTTAAACGTTTCATACAAATAATTTTAAAAAACAAATATTAACGTATTGAGGATCCCAGTATGGACCGTAAGAAAATTGTGCCAGTTATTTGGTTACCGGATCAATTCTTATTAGCAGGCTATAATTCCTGCAAAAAATTAAATAGGCGTTTCATGTCATCAGCTTTGGTGAAATCAATTTTTGCGTCTTTTAACCAGTCTTCAATTTTTTTCTCCTGGTCCCTGTACAGGTTTAATAAACTCTTTTTATTTGCTTTGGAAAAATGATTGAACCGATCACCGAAATAATAGGTGTTATGCTCAGTGAAGGTGAGTCTTTCTTTTGCCACAATATCTTTCATATGTTGAGCCCCTGTAAATTTTGAATAAGTTTCAATTGCTCCAAATCCCGGAACTTCCATTGCTCCAAGTTTTTCCTTATTTGTCATTTCCAATAGCTTTTTCTTTGCGATTTTAACCGTGGAGTCACTATCGATCAATTGCAACCAGGCCTCGTCATAATAAAAAGTATCTTTTTCTATTGCCACGTATTTGATATGTTTTTCCTCGGCCAAAGAAATTGTGTCCCCATTTTTGGGATCGATAAATTGCATTTCACCAAATATGCTGTTATAACTGACTTTTAGGTAAGCGGATGTCCCATTTCTTAATGCAACAGTACCATACCTGAACTCAGCGTTTGTATATATATCGGCGACAGGAATTGCTTCAACAATTTTTTGACCAGGATTTACTGTAAAAGTTTTTCTACTTTGGCCAGTTACACAAAAGCTGGACATAAAAATAAGGATGGGCAACAAATATCTCTTCATAAAAAGTTTGTTAGGTCGGAAGTTACAATTTTTATTTCTCCGGGATCCCAATATCAATCAAAATGCACTGGTGTGAAGTAAACTGCATTGATCGCACCAGTATGAAACGGCTTTTACAACAGAAAAATCTACGGGATGTAAAGGTTTTGTTTTAAGGAAGATGCTTTAAGAACTGCTCCTGCCGCTAAGCAGTATACTGGCATACTATATGTAATTAAATTCCCGAAATAAATCACGATAAACAGTATTGTATGAAATATTTGATCATTTTATTAATCACCGCATCAACTTTCTCCTGCAGTCCAAAGCTTTCGCCAGATGCAACCTGGGGTCATCAGAATTGGGTACTGGTTGAATTGAAAGGTGTGCCGGTCCAGCAAAGTGGAGGTCGCCGGGATGCGCATCTGACCTTTGATGTTACTCAGAAACGGTTCACAGGTAATGGCGGATGCAACCAGATAAATGGTGCGTATACGCTGGATAAAAGCGAGATACATTTTACTGATGTGGTAGCTACTAAAATGAGCTGTAGTGATATTGATTTCGAAAACACTTTTCTTTCTACGCTGAGCAGTATCGATCACTACGAGGTAAGAGGAAGTGACCTCGTATTAAAAAAGAAAAAGGAAGCGATGCTTGTGTTACGACCTAAATAAAACCAGGAATGGATCATTGATAGACCCATAACACGATGGGTTTATCTGTTTTGCCAATCACCTTCGAGATCTTATCAAAAAATTTATAAGACACCATTACGCAGCCAAGACTGTTACATAAAACCCTTGGATAAATTTCTTCGTCGGGAACACAATCAAATCCATGGATAACAACTGCTCTTTTATAAGCATTGGAATTGCAATTATCAAGTCCGTGTAGTCTGAATGATTTTCCGTATTTCCCTTTATAGAATTCTCCCACTTTGTATTTTCCGAGAGAACTGCACCCGCTTTTTGATTCGTTAGAGAATCTTGGACGTGCAATAAAAGTTTCATTACAGCTTCCATGCGCTACAAGACCAGCATACACAATTGAATTTTTATTAAGATCATAAATAAAAAAACGGTTGCGACCACTGGGTAAACTCATGTCAACTAAAAAGCAATATTCAGTTGACATGTTATTCTGTAACGCATAACTGGTTATCTTGTTGGTAAGGACATTTATTATGGTGGTATTCTCAGGAGCTGCTGGTTTTGCATTGTCTGCGTCGTTCTTAATGGGTAAAGAGGCATCTTTGGATTTATTTAGCGCTACAGGTTTGGCTTTTTGTTTTTTCTTTACTTTGGTCTTTGCAGCTTTAGGTGCTTTAGCTTTGTTTTCAGCAATTACTGACTTTTCAATGCTTACTTTTTCCATCGTGGTATAGGAGATAATGAATATAGCCAGGGCAGCCAGGATTGGAATCGCTATAATTTTAGGTTTCACAGGGGATCAGTTTCCTTACAAGATAATTGAATGTTCAGGAATAAAACAGGAAAGAACCCTTGTAGAACCGTTGGAAATAAGATTACGAATATTGCATAGTTGTACGGAGAAATTATACGAAGTGAAAATAAAAAAGGTTCATAATTAATATGAACCTTTTATTATCATTAGCCGATATCTCTCAGCCACTTTATCAAATCGTCTTTGGCCTTACCTGTTTTTTTCTGAATCCTACCCCATGTTTCATCTTCTTTACCTTCCTCGTATTTCAGATCGTCGTCGTTTAGGTCTGCATATCTTTGTTTAAGCTTTCCTTTCCATTCATTCCATTTTCCTTTAATTTCCATCTTATCCATAATAATAAATTTAAGGTTAAAAGATTATGATACACCCGATATGACTAAAAAACTATGCCAAGTCACGGGCTCATTTGGCATAATAATTAATGTTAACTAAGAAAACAGATCATGGCAAAAAAAACCGATCCTATTAAGAAAAAAGAGGAAATTAGACAAAACCCTGACAATAAAATAGACCAGGATTTTACGGGCTATCCTCATGGCACTGCAAAGGAGGAAATAATAAAGCCAGAAACAGAAGAAGAGAAAAAAATTGCTGATTTAGATAATAAAGATGGGGAAAAGAGAACCTATAAAAGGAACAACATTGATGAACAGGATTCGGATGGCTCGGCAAACGCTTTCGACGGAAAATAGCAGAGACATTTTTTCTTCACGTAGCAGGAACCCTGGCAATATCAATTCCCTCCCTTCCCGGAAGGAATTGATATTGAACGAAGCGTTAAGGTCTCAGTTTCCCTTCGATCCCGCCATCGTCTTTTGGTGTGATACCCACTGCCCCCATGGCAAATTTCATGAGTGAGACCATTTTATTGTCTTTTGTATCCCAATAATAAGCATCTTCGGGAGTAACTTTTATCAATGAAATATTGGGGTCATCCTTTCCATCCTTGAACCATGTTTTTGCCATCGGCGTCCAAAGTTCTTCGATTTTTGCCCGATCATTGACGATCTCAGCGCTTCCATAAATGCTTAGGTATTCATAATTGCCCGTGTGGGAATAGAACAATTGAACTTGATCGTCTTTTTCAATATCCCTGTTCTTGTCACTATTCCTGTCACTCATGAACCAAATATTTCCCTCCTCATCTACTTGCTGTGTAGCCATAGGTCTTCCCATTAATGGCAATGTAGAGAGATCGGTTACAAACATGCAAATATTAGCATCTTTTGCTATCTCGCGGATCTTTTCAACAGCGTCATTGGCTGTAAGGTTTTTTACATCTCCCATAATTAAATGTTTTTTTAACCCGAACAATAATTGTTCCTAATAACATCAAGCATAAATAGATATTGATATAAGATCTGTGTAGAATTAAGACAACAATACAGGTAGGTAATGGCTTACTTTAATTTTCTTGATCTACACTTGTAGAGGATCCGGAATGCACAATCACCTTTTCATTAAACAAACCAAGCGGGGTATATTATTTGTGATTCAAAAGAAAAAGGAATAAGGAGAAAAAAATCTTGCAAAAACAATCTGTATGAAAAATTCCCTGGTCAATAATATTAATACAAGAAAGAAAAGGGGAAAGAGTCGCTCTAAAAAGCGATCTACCGTTTCAGCTAAGAATTATAAGAAGATGGAAAATAACTGGGGCAGATCCAAATAAATCTATAATATATGGTAACAGTTGTGACTGATGTACCAGCTAATGTGGTTGCGTTCAGGGCAACCGGAGATGTAGATAAAGCGGATTATAAAAACGTGGTCATCCCGGCAATTGATGCACTGGTAAAAAGGCGGGATAAAATAAACTTCATGTTGATCCTGGATACATCATTAAAGAATTTTTCCATAGGAGCTTTTCTTCAGGATCTGGGTGTGGGTTTAAAACATTTTACCAAATGGCATAGAATGGCGATCGTTTCCGAATCAGGGGTCATAAATAAATTTTCCGATCTCTTTAGTTTTATCGTGCCAGGAGAAGCAAAAGGATTTACTCACGCTGAACTCGAAACAGCGAAGAAGTGGGTGAGTAGTGATAAGTAGAAATACGAAATAAAACTTATTTATAAATGTTCGCTGCGTGAATGAAAGTAGTAACTTCAGTATGCAATTAAACATCCATGAAACAATTTTCAGCACTTCTCTGTCTGTTACTGACTTACAATTTAGCGACCTCCCAAAATTTGAAATATGTAAATTTTGCAGATGGAGCGACATTAGCATCACTTTCATTTATAACCGATCAGAAAATAATTTTAAAAATTTCCCAGGAAGGTGAGCTGCTTGAATGGGGAAATGAATTGGAGCCTGGACGCTATTATTCCCAACCGGGAAGATTACAGCAATATATGGGCAGAATTGAATTTTATGAGAAGCAATTTGACACAATACTCAATGGTAAACTAAAAAGTATTGGAGTTACTTCCATTACATATTATGGTTCACAGGAGAATAGCGCCATGGTGGGTAAAGTAAAATCCATAGGAAAAGTGTGGTTTGACTATTACTCCGATTTTGAAAACGAATTAGTGCGGGGCAAACTAAAAACAGCGGGGCAACGGAATTTGAGTTATTATACTTCTTTCGACAATGAAGCGTTCAGGGGTAAAATAAAATCTTTAGGAAATAATCAAATAACTTACTACTCCACGTTTGATGATAAAGCTGTCAGGGGAAGAATAAAAAGTGTCGGGTCTTATAATTACGTTTGGCATACATCTAACGACAGGGGATTTTACCAGGGCGGTTTGAAATCTGGCAACCAACATCAAATAATCGAGGGTGTTACTTTCATTATGTGGTAGCCTGAACGCTGAAATCAAAAAGCTACTCTTTAGTTTTTTTAATCTTTTCTTTTTCTAATCTCAATGCCTTTTGTACTTGTCCGATCAGTTTGTGCAATCTCTTTTCATGCTTCTCTAAGAGTTTTTTTGTAGCCGTTGCTGTATTATCGAAATAACGATTGGCTTCATAAAGGTGGAAATTGAACTGACCGGCTTCCTCATCCAGTCTCTGTAGCAATTCCCATAGATTTTCTTTTTTCTTCATATCTAAAGGGGACACTCAAATTTTAAGCCGGGACATTATGCTTAAAAATTTTATCGACGATTTTTTTTATTGTTAATTATTTTTTGCTGATCCTGTAAAGATTGCCTGAATCTGTAATAGCATACAACATACCATTATAATAAGCAACGTCTCTGAACCTTTCTTTTTTATCTTCCAGCAGTCTTTCTTCACCCACTACTTTATTATTTTCAATAACAAGCCGTGCAATATGTGTGCTGCTGAGCCCGCCGATAAATAAATTATTTTTCCATTCCGGAATACTATTGCCTCTGTAAAACACCATTCCACCAGGCGAAAGAACAGGGTCCCAGTAATAAACCGGCTGTTCCATTCCTTCTTTTTGTTGAATGCCGTCACCAACTTTTCCGCCACCATATTCAATGCCATATGTAATAGTTGGCCAGCCATAATTTTTACCTGCTCTTATAATGTTTACTTCATCACCTCCTCTCGGGCCAAATTCTGCTTCCCACAGTTCACCTGTTACGGGGTGAATATCGAGGCTTTGTGCATTGCGTATTCCATAAGCAAAAATTTCAGGCATCGCATCTTTTTGGTTAATAAAAGGATTACCGGGCGCAGGCTTACCGTCTTTTGTAATTTTAAATATTTTACCCAGACCTGAATTCAGCCACTGTGCCTGCTTTCTTCCTTCCATTATTGATCGTTCGCCGGTGCTTACAAAGAGATTTCCGTCTTTATCAAATATAAGCCTGGAGCCATAATGCAGACCACCTTTTAGTGCTGGCGTTGCACGAAAAATAACAACAGGGTTTTGCACTTTTGATTCCGCTTCACTGAGGTCGCCTTTGGCAACAGACATCAGGTTGCCTCCACCATATTTTTCTGAGAATGACCAATAGATCGTTTTGTTTTTACCAAAATTGGGATCCAATGCAACATCAAGCATACCGCCTTGTCCTGATGGATCAACCTCAGGGAACCCGGTTATCTTTTTTACCAATGCCCCATTTGCATCATGGATCTGCATTGAGCCTCTTCTGTCTGTTATCAATAAGCGGCCGTCAGGTAGGGGAATAACAGCCCAGGGAACTCCTAATTTTTCTGCGATCTTATCTACTTTATACGGCGTTTTGGTTTTTACACCAGCAACTCTTGTTTGACCTTTATATGCCGGTTTATAATTTGTATTGGGGTTCTGAGTCTCAACCGGGGAATTTTGCCCGGAACAGCCAAATGAAAAAATAATAAATGCCGGGATGCTTAAAATAATTTTTGCTTTCATAATAAAATATTGATCTGGATTGTAAAAATAAGGAGGTTTCAAAGAGTTTGAATAACCATATATAATAATTAAGGATTTAAATGGAAGGTTTGTTGATTTACGATACTTCAATGCCTTTTCTCTTAAAAAGCTCTTTATGTAAGAAACAAAAAGGGGTAAGACAAAAGTTATATTTGCTAAAAATCAATACCATGCCACTGCGGTCTCTAATTATTATGCTCATGATATTTAATTGTATAGCTGTAATGGCACAAACCGGCGCCACCAAACGAAAACCATTGCGTGTTGCGATTGTTGGGTTGGTACATACTCATGTGCATTGGATACTTGGATATGAGAAAAAGGATGAAATAGAAATTGTTGGCATCGCTGAGGCAGATCGCCAATTAGCAGAAACATATTCCAAACAGCACGGTTATAAAATGGACATGGTATATACTACCATGGAAGAAATGATTCAAAAAACAAAACCTGAGGCTGTACTTGCATTTAATACAATCTATGATCATTTAAAGGTTGTTGAATATTGTGCTCCCCGTGGTATCCACGTTATGGTAGAAAAGCCATTAGCTGTAAGTAATGACCATGCAATGAAAATGCTGGCATTAGCAAAAAAGCATAATATTCATTTGCTTACCAATTATGAAACCACGTGGTATGGAAGCAATGCAAAAGCGTATCAAATCATAAAACAGGATAAGCAGATCGGAGATATACGAAAAATCGTTTTTCATACAGGTCATCCCGGACCTGTGGAAATTGGATGCAATCCTGAATTTCTTGAGTGGCTTACCGACCCCGTTTTGAATGGTGGTGGTGCCATCACGGATTTTGGCTGTTATGGAGCTGATCTTGCAACCTGGTTGATGGACGGCGAAACACCTTTAACTGTTACGGCAATTACCCAGCAGATCAAACCTGAGCTTTACCCCAAAGTTGATGATGAAGCAACAATTCTTCTTACTTATAAGAAGGCCCAGGTGATCATACAGGCATCGTGGAACTGGCCGTATGGGCGTAAAGACATGTATGTGTATGGAAAAACAGGTTTTGTTTTCTGTAAAGACGGAACTAATATGCAACTAAAGGAAGATGAGAAAAAAGAACCGCAAATTCTTACAGCTTTGCCGTTAAGCAATGATCGCAATGACCCCTTTGTTTATTTTGCAAATGTCATTCGTGGTAATATCGTCATGGACAAATATGATCTTTCTTCGCCTGCCACGAATGAAATTGTGATTAAGATCCTTGATGCGGCTAAACATGCTGCTAAAACGGGCAAGACAGTAGTTTGGAATGAATATTATAAAAAGTAAAAATTCAAATTTCAAAACCCAAAAGTGCGGATTAAAATATTTTTTTGTGTTTGCTTGTTGGTAGTTGTTACGTCGTCGCCAGCTCAGAAAGTAAAACCCATTCCCGTAATTTTTGATAGCGATATGGGACCCGACTATGATGACGTAGGTGCTATTGCGTTATTGCACGCATTTGCTGATAGCGGGTATATAAAAATTCTTGCAACGGTCGCCAGTACAAAATATGAAGGGGTTGCTGCAGTCTTTGATGTATTAAATACTTATTTTCAAAAACCCGATCTGTTAATTGGTGTACCAAAAGGAAGAGCGCTGGAATTAAAAGATAGCCAGCACTGGACCGATAGCCTTCTTTTGAACTACCCGCACAGTATAAAACAGAATGCGGAAGTATTAAGTGCAACAGAAGTCTACAGGAAATCACTGGCATTACAGCCCGATGGATCGGTAACAATTATTACCGTTGGCTTTCTCACTAATCTGGCTGATCTCCTGCAAACAGAGCCCGACAAATATTCAAAACTAAATGGGAAAGACCTGGTACTCCAAAAGGTAAAACAAGTGGTTTGCATGGCAGGAAGTTTTCCGGCTGGCAATGAATTCAATGTAAGAATGGACGCGGCATCTTCTAAAAACGTTTTTGATAACTGGCCAACACCGATCTTACTTAGTGGTGTTGAGGTAGGCTTTACAATAAAAACAGGTTTGCCATTGATACGCAATGATGCAATTCAGAATAGTCCGGTTAAAGATGTCTACCGGATTTCAATTCCAATGAGTCGGCAGGATAGTGCGGGAAGGATGAGTTGGGATCAAACTGCAGTATTGATCGCTGTGAAAGGATACAAACCCTGGTGGAATATTGAACCAGGCAAAATGGTAGTTGCTGACGATGGAAGCAATACATGGACCAAGCTTTTCTTACCTCATCGCTATATAAAAGAAGCACAACCTCCCATTATTGTGCAGCAGGTAATCGATCAGCTAATGATGCATCAGCCAAGAGGGCAATCTCGAATTAAAAGTAAAAATTCAAATTAATTTTCGTTTCTATACGCAGTACATGTTCACAACTTTTTGTATTTGACTTTTATCATACACAACGTTGTTGTCACACGAATTCCTCTTATTCACAATCTCCTCTAATGGCATAATAAATGTAGTAGGGTCATTGAATCATAAATTATTATCTCATGAAAAAAACAAAATGGCTCTTAATTCTTTTGATTGCTGCATGCAGCACTACGATTTCAACTTCCTGCAAGAATAAAAAAGCCGAGACAACTACTCAACAGGATAAAACGACAAACGCTCCGGTTGAGGTTAACACAGACGCTACGCTTCGCACATCAGTTGATAACGTAATAAAAGCATATGATGGGGTGCAAGCCGAAATTAAGGATGGTGTGGTTACACTTCGCGGAAATATTAAGCAGGATGATCTGCAAACGCTGATAATGAAAGTGCAGGAATTAAAACCAAAAAAAGTAGAAAACCAATTAGTGATCAAATCATAAAATAAATATTTATGAAACTACAACAAAAGTACGACGAGCTGATACGAACTGCCCGTGCGGCCGGAATACAAAACTTACAGGTACGTGAACATGAAAATGTCCTTTATATCGACGGGCAGGCTCCTTCCCAGCAAGTAAAACAGCAGCTCTGGGACGTATATGGAAAAATAGATCCCAACTATCGTTCTGCTGATGTGGTTATGAATGTAGGTGTAGCTTCAGGTGCATTTGCCCAGGCGGCGCAGGAATATGAGGTGGTAAAGGGTGATAATCTTACCAAGATCGGGAAACGATTTGGGGTAGGCTGGAAAGAGATTTATGAAGCAAATAAGACATTGATAAAAGATCCCGACCTGATACAACCGGGTTGGAAACTGAAGATCCCACAGAAAGCATAATTAAATAATTAAAAAATCAACATGGAAAAGAAACTATTAAAAGATTATAGTGAAATGGAAAAGGGCGCATATCTCGGCGCTATATCATCGATCGCGACGGCTGACCATTCGGCTACCGATGAAGAAATAGAATATATAATGGCCGTAGCTGAGTCCGCTGATCTGTCACCTGAACAAAAACAAGCCGTGCACAGAGCAGCTACAGAACTCACCGGGCAGGAATTAAAAAAATGCCTTGACATTTTAAAAGATAGTGACCTGAAGTACTCACTGGTTACGGATCTTATCAGTTTCGCAGAATCTGATAAAAAATATTCGGAGGAAGAGAAGGCGAATGTTGAAAAGATTTCTCAATACCTTGGGATCAATGAGCAACAATTCAACCTGCTTGATCAATTTGTGAAAAAAACTGCGGAAATACAACCACAACCTGAAGAAATAGAAAAACCAAATTTCTTATCAAAGCTTGGACTTGATCAAAAATTTAAGAACTCGGGTATAAATATGAGCAGCCTTACAAAAGGATTGTTAAGTATTGCCGGGCCGTTGATCCTCGCCAATCTTATGCGTGGAAGGCAAAGCAGGGGAATGAGCTCGTCTTTAAATCCATTCAGTATGGGCGGCGCCGGTGGTGGATTAGGTTCTATCATTTCCATGTTAAGCGGAGGCAGGGGATTTTCAAAAACAGGCAATATGTTCAATAGGCTTTTTGGACTATAAGTCTTGGTTTAATAAGAATGAATAAGGAGTTACAAATGTCTCGGCATTTGTAACTTTTTTTTTACAATCAATATTGACCCTTTTTAAGCTTTTCCTGCAAGTTTATCCTAAGCTTGTCGAAGGACTCCATTCATCTTGCCCTTCTTCATTTGGCAATTGAGTCGCAATTCACCTATCATAACTACTTTTTTTATTTTTTAATAATCTTCTTTCCTTTACATGAGTTAAAATTCTTGTATGCCAAACGACAGGAAAAAATTTATTCAGCAATTAGGTGCCGGCTTAATGATGGCTGGATTACCATCTGCTGCGTCAGCAGATAATTTTTTTGATGGAATAATTGATAGGGAGGATTTTGCCAGTGGCGGCGATGCCGATGATGAGAAATACTGGAAACGTATCGCTAACAAGTATTATATCGTTTCCAAAGATTATATCAATCTGGAGAATGGTTATTACGGCATACAGCCAAAACCGGTATTACAGGCATTTGAAAAAAATGTTTCATTGGCGAATAGGGAAGGAGCAAGGTTTGCAAGAAAAATTTATCCTGAATTATCGGCGACGATAAAAAAAGAACTGGCTGCCTTTCTGCATGTATCAGCTGATGAAATCATCATTACCCGTAACGCTACCGAAGCATTGAATATCGCAATACAAGGTTATCCATTCAGGCAAGGAGATGAAGTGTTGATCAATCAGCTGGACTATTTCAGTATGATAGAAACGTTCAGATTGCTTGAAAAAAGAGGTCGCATAAAAGTACAGGCATTCGATATGCCTCTGTTGCCTGCGACTGAAGACGAAATTGTTGAAGTATACCGACAAATGATCACCGGTAAAACAAGGGTGATCTTATTAACGCATGTTTCAAATATCAATGGTTTAATAGTACCGGTTGCAAAAATTGCAGCCATGGCAAAGCAAAAGGGAATCGATACCATTACTGATTCAGCACATGCATTAGGACAAGTGCCCTTCAGTTTGCCGGCCCTGGGATCTGATTTTGTTGGAATGAACTTGCATAAATGGATCGGAAACCCGATTGGGGCAGGCGTGCTATATATAAAAAAAGAGCGGATCAAAGAAATGAGTGCTTTGTTTGGCGACGTGACCGCGGCTGAAGAAAATATCAGCAAGCTGGCACATTTTGGCACTACACCTTTTGCCGTAATCATGACCATACCCCATAGCCTTGCCTTTCATAAGCTGATGGGTGTGGAAAAAATTTCACAACGTCTTCATCATTTGAAATCTCTTTGGATAAATGAATTGCAACAAAATAAGGCTGTTGAGATAGTGACTCCAAAAGAAATGTCATGCGCCATTGCTTCATTTCGTATCAGGGATAAAAAAGTCGCGGATGTTGCGGATCATTTATTTAAGCAGCATAACGTTCTTACCGTAAACAGGGCATTGGGCACAGAAGGATGTATCCGTGTTACCCCATCGGTGTATACTTCGGCCGATGATATAAGAAAATTTACGACAGCTGTGAACGAATATACCAGATGAAATTTCTAAAAAACAAAACTGGCATTGTTTTCCTAAGGGTATAGCAGTAGAATCCTCAGGTAATCAACCAGATTTCGTTCATGGCAAAAATAATTTTTTACTGTGTTTTGGCTTTATTGCTGCGACCATTTTCAATAGTTGCGCAATTAAATACATTGAATGCGACAAACACTCTTTTGAAAGAAGAGAAGAACAAATTTTTCCAGGAACTTAGTAAAAGTCAGCTTGATCCAAACATTACTTCCAGGCTCAAACACTTTGCGGTCTTTGAAGTTGATAGTATTCAAAAAGCGATTAATTCAGATAAGACATCAAATGATGCGGAAAAAGAGAAAGCTATAAGGAGCCTGTTTAGCTTTCTGAAAGTCCTCAGCAACAATATCTATCAGCCTAGATTGGAAATGTATGATATTCCCGGAACTCTTGAATCTTACAAAAGAATTTTAAGATCGCTGCTTCATCATAAACCGATCATTGATGAATTAAGCAGGATAAGTTCATGGAGCAGTCAACTACTGGCCATGAGTTTCGGGCAATACAAAGAATATGACTTGATTGAAGATGTCGCGACTTATAAACGGGTTTCTTCATCACCTGATTACATTTTGCAATTCCTGGAAAATAAACCTACGTTTCGGTTTGCCGATTCTTTACTATTAACCGTGGCAGCTTATGACCCTATGAAGATGAGTACATACATCCTCAAGAATGGGCCAGCTTTGCAAGAACGTATTCGTAACAAGAGAAATATTTACGTGCAACAGATGGTGTCGCTGGCGGGCGACCGGAATGCGCCTGAACTTATGCCTTTCGTAGTGCAATTAGCAGAGGATAGAATTACCAGGGAAGAAATAATCAAAAAAAGAAGTGATGTTAAAACTTATTTTCAATTCCTGGTCGATGAATTGAAAGAAGAATTAAATGAGCCTGCCGGTCCTTCATCTATTTTTCATAATGCAATGCGGAACGGTATAAAAGCAAAATCTTTTGCATTTTATGTTAATGAGATCAATGAGCTGCATAGCTCGGCTGATGCCATTCGTTTTGCATCTGTTAAAGATCTTCGCCCCGAAGATCTTTATTACATAATTACCAGCTCGGAGGATGAAATGTACACATCAAGCTATCTCGGATTGTATAAACGGCTTGTGGAAAATTTCAGCAACGGCTCGGCAGATTCTATATTCACCCTGGTTAATTATGATAATTTCCGAAGCTTTATGCGGATAGCCGCAAATTATAACACACTTACAGATTTTTTGAACCGGATGCCCCTTTCGAGAGCCGCAGATTTGATTAAGCTATTCATTTCGGGAATTGAAAAAGACACAAACACCGGTCTTGAAAAGGCCATGGATGTTGCTGATTCTTTTACGGGACTTGATTCAGCGGTGATAATAAGTGAGCTTATAAGAAATGAAATAGGAGCAAACCTTATACGTTGTGTCTCGGGCCAATTGCATTTTGGAAGCCGTTTATATAATATTTTGTTGCAGGTTTTTGATCTTGTTAAACAAAAGGATCCGAAAAATGAACTATGGTCTTTTCTGGGCAATTATGAAAAGCTTGATCGAAAAGAACTGGAAGATAAAACTGGTGCAATTGCAGAGTTGGTTTTATTTTACGGTGATGAGGATGGAACTGCATCTTTCAATAATTTTCTTGCGTTATTTAAGGATACAACAAAATGGCAGACATCTAAAAATGAACATTGGGTAAGCATTCGTTCCATTTCAGATAAACCTATTAATATCTATGCTAACCTTCCACTTGATTATAAACAGGAATTGGACCTGAAGGCACAGGATGCCCTGGTTAACTTCTTAGATCAGCAATCAATACAGCCATCTGTTGTTGTTCATCGCGGGCATAGCTATCACATAAATAAGACCTTGAAAAAATTAAAGCCTTCTGTTAAACTTGTAATATTAGGATCCTGCGGGGGTAATAAGAATATCATTAGCGTTGCCAGCATCAGCCCGGATGCACAAATAATTGTTTCAAAAAAAACAGGATCGAAACTTATTAATGATCCCCTGATCGATGTGATCAATGAGAATTTGCTAATTAACGGTGGTCTGATTTGGACTGAAGTATGGCAGCAGCTATCCGGTAAATTTAGTAAAGATGCGTTCACGCTTACTCTCTTCAATGAATATATTCCCCCTTCAAAAAATGTAAGCCTTTTCGTGCTTAAACTTTTCAATTC
>CBFGXP010000007.1:0-38431 GCA_965652775.1 uncultured bacterium | reverse complement strand
CCACGACCCCGCAATCCGCTTTTCTTTACTTCATCAGTTACCTGTTCAGGCGTCATTGTCTTTAATGCCTTTTCAACACTGCGATAACCACCGTTTTTGCGGTATGCCTCGAAGTAGCGTATGCCTTCAATACCAATTTTGTCTAATAATAATTTTCGTCCCATATTCCCTGCGAGGAGCAAATTGACTATGCAATCTCCTCAAGTTATTTTGTTAATCAACTTTGTTTTGCACTCTGTCGTGCTATCAACTGCCAACCCTTTTTTGTTTTTATCCAAAACTGCATAATGTGTAATGTCAGCTTAAATGCAGTTCCATTCACTATCCCTTCCGCATTTGTATTCGTTTTTACAGTGGCATATTTCTTACTTATGGTAACAATTGCCAAACTGTTATTCTCTATCCTGTTGTACACCAGTTTACCAGATGTAAAATCATTTAGGATATCATCCTTGCTTTGTATCCACCCGTTTGAATGACCATAACTGGCATCCTTATGTAAAACTATTCTTAAGATCTTCTCATCCTTTTGTAAAAGAGCGTTATCCAATTGCTGCATTACTTGTTTCAGTCCGACACTATCAATCTGTGCAAAAGAACTATTAACAAACCCGGAAATCAAAAATGCAAGAACAATTTTTTTCATTATTAATTAATAATTACTAATTATTAATCGCGGCTTTCTGTCTGCATTCTTCAATTATCCCATCCACTTTTTCTTTTGTCAAATGTTCCCGAAAATTTTTTCCTAACTGCATCATTGGTGCATAACCACAAGCACCAAGACATTCAACCGTTTTCAACGTAAACATGCCATCAGTTGTTGTTTCACCCGGTTTTATGCCAAGCTTTTCAAAAATATACCTGATAATATTATCGCTTCCATTCAACATGCAGGGACCTGTTTGACAAACTTCAAATAAATACCTGCCAACAGGTTTTAAATTATACATGCTGTAAAAAGTAGCTACTTCATACACTTCGATCGGCTGAATATTCAATACCGACGCAACATAATCCATCGTCTCTGCACTCAGCCAGCCGCCAAACTCTTCCTGCGCTAAATGCAAAACAGGTATCAAAGCGCTTTTCTGCTTCCCTTCAGGATAACGCTGCATGATCTGTTCAACTTCTTTTAGCTTATTGTCTGAAAATTTTACCATACCCCTGTCCCCTAAAGGGGAATTTGTTAGAGTTTTTTTTTAAATGCTCAATATTGATATGAACGTTGAGGAGTGCGACGCAACTAAAGTTCAATAGAATTACTTCAGTTGGTTACATAAATATCAACATTCAATTTTTTTTGTAATGTCTAAAGAACTAATTAGCCCCGATCTAAATTCCCCCTTCAGGGGGACAGGGGGTTACGCATCTATTTCTCCTGCTATCAAATTCAAACTGCTCAGCGTAATGATGGCATCACTCATCATGCTTCCCTTAGTCATTTCCTCAAACGCCTGGTAATAAATAAAACCGGGACGGCGGAAATGTAAACGATAGGGTGTTCTTCCACCATCACTTATCAAATAAAAACCCACTTCGCCATTGGCACCCTCCACACAAGCGTATACTTCACCAACAGGGATATCTATTTCTCCCATAATGATCTTAAAATGCCAGATCAATGCTTCCATCTTTGTATACACATCTTCCTTCTCCGGCAAATAATATTCGGGAACATCAGCATGAAAGACTTCTGCGTCTGTACCTTTAAATTCCTGTACTTTTCTATATGCTTGCTCAATAATGCTCAATGATTCCCACATCTCTTCATTACGCACCTGCCAGCGATCAAAATTATCGCCGGTTGTACCAACCGGAACATTAAATTGAAAATCTTCATAGCTTGAATAGGGCGTATGAATTCTTACATCATAATCAACACCAGCGGCACGAAGATTCGGACCTGTAAAACTATAATTCAAAGCACGGTCGGCGCTTATTGCACCTGTACCTTGCGTACGTTCCATAAAGATCCTGTTACGTTCAAATAAGTTGATAAATTCCTTCAGGACTTTAGGATATTCAACAAGAAATTTATCCAGCTTCTGAAAGGCTATGTCATTGAAATTTCTTTCAAAGCCGCCGATACGCCCAATATTGGTTGTAAGTCGCGAACCGCAGACCTCCTCATAGATCTCATAGATCAATTCGCGGTATTGCATTACATAAAGAAAACCCGTGTATGCACCTGTATCCACGCCAACAATTGAATTACAGATCAGGTGATCTGAAATTCTTGCAAGCTCCATAATAATAATGCGGAGATAGTCAACCCGCTTAGGAGTTTTTACTTTTAATAATTTTTCGCATGTAATATGCCACCCCATATTATTGATCGGTGAAGAACAATAATTCAAACGATCAGTTAATGGAGTAATTTGGTAGAGTGGCCTGCGTTCGGCAAGTTTCTCAAATGCCCGATGAATGTATCCGACCGTTTGTTCTGCAGAAACTATTCTCTCGCCATCCAATTCAAGAATATTTTGAAACACACCATGGGTTGCAGGATGCGTAGGCCCCAGGTTAAGCGTAGTGGTTGTTTTTTCTATGGAGCCTTCCGGTAATCTTATATTTTCGTGTTCTGTCATACCCCAAATCCGCCGCGGCGGACTTTTAATTTATTTATTGATTATTACTATTCTTCCCCTCGATGTTAAATTTATTGCTCCGCCTTCATTACTACTTTCCTCTTCCCCTGCAATTTACCCGGAGCTTATCGAAGGGCACTCTTCTGCTTTCTGAAATTCTATTCAACCTTTTCGATATTACTTTTTGATCGCTTATTTTTTATTAGATCAATCAATTCAAACAGATAAAAAACCGCTAATAGCAACATCACAGCTCCCATGAATAGATGAAAATTCCTGCTTTCCTCTTCAACGTCAAAAAAGATCTTATCTATTGCCGCAAGCGTCCATGCTGCAAGAGCCAAAATTTTAAATTCTAATTCATATTTTCTAAAAAACTTTAGCATGAGTTTTTTCTCATTATCAATGCCCAATTTGCAGATAAGCGCACTTGCGCATTATCCTCTTCCAAACATTTCATCATCTTTATCTATCCTGGTCTGGTCTTCCAATGGAAACTCCTTTCTCAACGGGAAATAATCCATTTCATCCACATTCAATATTCTTTTCAAATTAGGATGACCAACGAAATTCACTCCAAAAAAATCATAGGTCTCCCGTTCCATCCAGTTGGCGCCGGAAAACAATCCTGTTGCCGTATACACATCAGGGACATTTATATCAGTAAACACCTTAAAACGGATGCGAACATTGTCAACCAGGTTATGTAGATGATAAACGACAGCGAGTTCTCTTCCTTTATCACCAGGATAATGCACCGCTTGCAGGTCTGTAAGAAAACGGAATTTCAATTCTTCGTCATCATATAAAAAATTAAGCACCTTTAGATTCAACTCTTTTGGTGCTTCAAAGGTTAACATGCCGTAAGGTTCAGAAAAAGCAGTAAGCTGTTCTCCGAATTTTGCGATTAATCTTTGTTTTATTATTTCGCTCGTTAAACTCATACCTCAAACCCCTGAAGGGGCTTTATTACTTTGATTTTTTAATCAAACATTTAAGGAATGCTCAACCTAAGTCTCTCCGCCGCGGCGGAGGACAGGGGGTTTATTGTATTCCGTAACTTCCCAATAGTTCCTTATATCGATCACTATTTCTTCTTCGCAGGCTTTCATTACCTATCAGGTCCTGTATCCTCATCACTCCATCAATAATTGCTTCGGGTCTTGGAGGGCAACCTGGCACATACACATCTACCGGAACCACCTGGTCGATGCCTTGTAATACAGAGTAAGTATCAAATATTCCACCTGAACTGGCACAAGCGCCAATGGCAATTACCCACCTCGGCTCTGCCATTTGTAAATAAACCTGCTTTACTACCGGCCCCATCTTTTTTGCAATAGTTCCCATTACCATCAAAAGATCGCATTGTCTCGGAGAGAAACCCACCCTTTCACTTCCAAATCTCGCAAGGTCATAATGTGAACCCATTGTTGCCATGAATTCAATACCACAACATGATGTGGCGAATGGCAATGGCCAGATAGAGTTCTTCCTTGCAAGCCCTACAATATCATTTAATTTGGTAGCAAAAAAGCCTTCGCCCTGGTGTCCTTCCGGCAAACCCGCGACCGAAATATCTTTTTCAAGCGGCTTATTATTTACATTATATGATACAGGACGTCCCATTCTTAAATTTTAGATTTAAAATTTCACCTTTTAAATACAATTAATCCTCCCATTTCAGCGCACCCTTTTTAATGATGTAGATAAATCCGCAAAGGAAAAAGGATACAAACATCATAACTGCCCAGAAACCTTCCCAGCCCAGGCCTTTGAAATTAACCGCATAAGGATAAAAAAATATCACTTCTACATCAAATAATACAAACAAAATTGCGACCAGAAAATATTTAATAGCCATTGGCTGGCGTGCTTCACCATGTGACTCAATTCCACTTGCGAAATTTTCAAGTTTATCAGCAGTTTTCCTTTTAGGGCCAAGCAAATGCGTAACTGCTAATAAAAAACCTATAAGTCCTACCACTATTAATAT
This sequence comes from uncultured bacterium, assembly GCA_965652775.1. Taxonomy (GTDB): domain Bacteria; phylum Bacteroidota; class Bacteroidia; order Chitinophagales; family Chitinophagaceae; genus VBAS01. The sequence continues at coordinate 33,844 of CBFGXP010000007.1, read as the reverse complement.
CTGTATTGCTACCGGGATATAACTACCGGAATTTTTCACGTCATTCACCACATTGCCTATATCGGTTTGAAGGAGTTGGAACATAGGAGTGTATCTGGGCGACAAAAATAAGTCAGCATGATGAATTTACCTTAATAATTATAACCTAAGAGATTAAAAGTGACAAAGGGGAAAAGAGATACAAATATTGAGACATAGCATCCTCGACTTTTAAATATTCGAGCTCCTTATCTCATTTTCTCTTTTATTCTCTTAGCAAAAAAAATCCCTCCCAGTAACGGGAAGGACTTTGCTATAAATAGAAGAAAACCTAGACTAAGACTTACTATCTGACTTCCTGATAGCAGCGGATGGTTTATTACCAACCGCTTTGGCGGGCGGTTTGGTTCCTTTGGTTGGCTGCTTGTCAAATATTGCTTTGATATTTAACAATTGTGCGTTTGTACTATCTATTTCAAGACCTCTTAAGAGATAAGCATAGGCTGAATCCCTGCTACTTCTGATATTATTCCAGTAACCGGTTAAAACTAATGCAGCATTTGTTCCCATTGATTTATACCTTGGTTTGTCGGTTGCTGCAATCGTCAACGTTTTTTCATTGTTTTGCAAAAGCGTTGTAATATAAGGCTCGACAGTCATCGTGGTATCAAGCGAATAGTTCACCCTGCCCCTCCAATAATAACCATAAATACTGTCTGGAAAATTAGTGTTGTATACTGCAAAAAGACTATCGGCCTTTTTCAAATCACCGGCTTGCGAAAAAAGGATTCCAATGTTAATTAAGCCGGCAGGATTGGGACTCTTTCTTGTATTATAAATTGCCCAGCGCATATCAGCTTCCTGTTTTGTACATTTCTTAGTTTTAAAGAAATCTGCGGCTTTAGTCATAAAGTCGATCTTATTTTGTAGCACAGAATCTGCAGCCGCGCCTTCCAAGTACAAAGCATATACTTCCTCGCAGGAAGCGCCTCCACCCTGGTACACGTTTGCCTTTAATTCATAATCTGCAGGAATAGGGGCATCTTTTGTTCTTTTGAAGTATTCATCAATATTCGTTCTTGCATTCGCAAGATCACCTTTACCCAAATAAGAATAAGCTAATTGCTTAAAAACTTTAGGTTTCACCTTTGCACCAGTTGCGGTCTTCACACTTTCCGCTTTTGTGATTGCACAGTTCCAATCCTTCTTAGCCCAGCATAATTGCGAATACATATAATCATCTTCCGTCTTATCTTCATTTGGTCTTGTGCCTATATATTTATTCAAAGTAGCTTCTGCCTGGGTATAATCTTGTTTTGCAAAAAAGTAATAATAGAACAACTCATAATAGGCAAGGCTGAAGTTTGGATCAACCTGTATCGCCTTGTTCAAATTCTCCAATACAAGCTCCCATTGCTTTTGTGTCTCAAATAATGCAGCAATACGTACATAAGGGTAAGCAAAATTGGGGCTTAATTGCGATGCCAGCTTATACATTTCATACGCTTTGCCACCTCCCTGACCCGGGTCTTTCTTACGATACGCATTACCGAGGTTAAGTGCTATGTCCGCACTTTTAGGCTCCCTTTGCAAAGCCATTTCAAGCTTTTCCACTGCATAGGTGAGATTACCCTCTTTCGCGTCCACATTAGCACGACCAATTGCATTTAAAACACCAGGATCATCTCCTTTTTTTGTGCGGCTTACAGTTAATGCTGATTCAAATAGCTGGCGGGCTTCATCCAATTTTTTATCAAGCAATAGTACATGTCCCTTACCAACCATTGTTAATGGCGCATTGCCATTTGCAGCAAGTGCTTTATCATAAAGCTGGCGTGCGGCTTCGTTATCATCTTTGTCAAGATAAGTTTGACCCAACCAATAAGTAGCTTCAAGCGCATTTGGATTTGTAGCCAGGATCTTCTGAAACGTTTGTTCAGCGCTTTTAAAACGATCAGCATACAAGTGGTTTATTCCCTCCTGTATGGATTGAGCTCCCGCATTCAAATTTGCAAGTGCAAATACGGTGCAAAGTGTAAAAAAGGTCTTCTTCATTTCGTTCTCTTTATATGTTAAAAAATATAGCCATTTTTATTCGCGAACTTTTACCGGTCTTACGATGAACGGCAAATAGCCTGGTGCCAGGTATGCCCTTCGAAAGATTAACTGTCCCCGTTCACTTGTCATAAAGCTGGAAAACCCATGACCAAGCCCCTTGTAGTTCTCTTTCAAAATAAATACCAATTCGCGGGTCAAAGGATACAAGCCATTATAAATATTTACCTGGATAGGCTGAACATATTGACCAGGCAGGCCTTTACATTCAATTTCGGCTAGTACCACTTTTGTCAAAAAACTTTGCTGTTGCTCATCATCTTTGTTACCGATCCAGCTAACACCGATAAAACCGACTGCAGCTGGATTTTTTGAGACATAATCGATAACTTCTTCGCTGCTCCTTGCTGCAAGTGCTTTATTTGTCAGCGAATCACCATGTAACACTGAATCGACGATAAAACGTACCGTGCTGGTTGCTTTTAACCCATCAAAAACAGGGATTAAATTTTTCCTAAATTTCCCCTGTAAAATTTCTTTTATATCCTTTATCGTAAATCGACGAATTTCTTCATCAGGATGAACAATAATGGCGATTGCATCACGCGCCATCATCATCTGATCAGGCGATACTTTCAATGAATCTTCAATAAAAGTTATTTCTTCATCACTGATCCGTCGGGTTACTATTATCATCCTTACTGAATCAACAGTAAGATCATTGAGACAATCTGCTTCGGGTTTGTAGTGGACATTTAGTTTTACATCAGGATAATCTGCTTCGTAAACCTGCACCTGCGCCTCAATTACTGGTTTGAAAGATTCATCGGCACTGATATTTATTGTTCCTTTTTCACGGGTATCCTGGTTTGGATTAGTTTTTTGCGAACCACATGCCAGGAGAATAAAGAACAATAAAAATACGCACCGATCTCTTTTCCTCAACATGATTTCTTTTTACTGATTAGTGATTTTTAAACCCCCGGTAAACTCTAAACAATCCATACAACACCGCGCTTACGCCAAATATATTTACCAAAACCATATCCAGTTTGAGATCGTAACCCCATTTTTTATGAAATAAAAAGAAAATCCCTACTGCAAGCCATAATACACCCATCGTGTAGTTATAAATGCTGTGCAGCAAGGATGAAGTATTTCTTTCTTTGTCATCAAACACCATAATAAGCAATCCTTGGTTTTTGGGGAACGGCAAGATAAAAACTTTTACTCTTCCACCCCGATAAAAATTACGGGCTGTGTATATGGCACCGCCACATAATTTCCGTTTTGAATTGCCGGTTCCCATGGGGGCATTTTTTTCAATACCCGCAGCACTTCTCTATCGAAAGATTTTCCTCCGCTTTTGATTATTTCGGGATTCGAAATTTTTCCATCAGCATCAATTTGGAAACGAACCAACACTTCTATCCGTTGGCCAGGCTCAAGGTCTTCAGGTGCTTGCAAAAACCTGCGAAGGAATTCCAGCCACGCCGCAGTACCCCCCGGGAAACTGGCGGGACGTGTTGGAAGTGCAGGTTTTTCCATTTCTTCAGGTTGTTTTTCTGGAACATCGCCTGTACCATTTGATTGAGTTGTTGTTTTAGCAAGGTCACCTGGTTTGTCTCCATCGATATCTTGATCGCCTATATTAGCATTCTGTATATCTGTAATATCAGCTAAATCCTTTTCAACCTTATCGTCTTCCACAATTTTCGGTGGTTGATAATCTACCTGCGCCGGTTGCGGTTTTGGTTTTTCTTTCAATGGTTCGGGATCTTTGATCTCATCCTTTTGCATGTCAACATCAATTAACTTTATTGATCTCTCGTCTTTGAAAGATCCATTACTCTTATGTCCCTTATTTATAAATGACATAAAAACAAATAACAGTACAGTAGATAATGCAACACCGAGAGCTAAGCCCAGTCGATGAGTATAAGTTTTACGCAATGCATAAGCACCATACAGTTTATTACGATGCTCGAATAAAATGTCAAGCAGATCTGCTTGCAGAATTTCTTTGTTAGTCATGGCTATACTTTTAGAATGAGATGCTATGCGAGAAGAAATCCACAAAACAGTTGATTGTCGGCAGTCAGCAATCAACGATATACACATTCAATAAATAAATTTACAGTTTTGAAAACCGTGAACTGCCGACTGCCAACTGCCAACTGCGTACTGAACACTATATTTGCTTCATGAAAATTTTGATGGTGTGTTTGGGAAATATTTGCCGTAGTCCGCTTGCCGAAGGAATTCTGCAGGATAAAGCGTGGAAGGCCGGTTTGAAATGGAGTGTTGAAAGTGCCGGGACAAATGGTTATCATATTGGTGAATCACCGCATCCATTATCTCAAAAAGTAGCGAAATTGAATGGGATTGATATTTGTAAACAAAGATCAAGAAGATTTATTGCGGAGGATTTTAACGCATTTGATAAAATATATGCAATGTCTGCTGATGTGATCGACGATATGAAAAGAATAGCGAAAAAAGAGTTCGATCCGAAAAAAGTTGACCTGTTATTAAATGAATTATTTCCGGGAGAAAATGTAGACGTCCCCGATCCATGGTATGGACCTGAGCCGGGATATCATGATGTATATAAAATGATCAATGATGCATGTGACGCGATCATAAAAAAATTTTCGTCCCAACCTTCGAACGGAGGACCAGGAACAAATATTATTGAAAACGATTTTAAAAATTAAACTATAAACCCATTCAGGGTTCACATGAAACCATCATTACCCCAAGGCACAAGGGATTTCGGACCGGACACAGTTCGCAAACGCAATTATATTTTCAATACAATAAGAAATGTATTTGAGCTGTATGGTTTTCAACCGCTGGAAACACCGGCTATGGAAAACCTGGAGACGTTGATGGGTAAGTATGGCGATGAAGGCGATAAATTGATCTTTAAGATCCTGAACAACGGTTTAGATAATCCTGATAAAGAAAAACAAATAAGGGAGGATTTTGAAAAAGTAATGGAAGGCAAGAATGTAAAAGGAATTACTGAAAGAGCTTTAAAATATGATCTTACTATTCCTTTTGCAAGATATGTAGCCATGAATCACAATCAACTCAGTTTTCCTTTCAGGCGTTATCAATTACAGCCGGTTTGGAGAGCAGATAGACCACAAAAAGGAAGATACCGTGAATTTTATCAATGTGATGCTGATGTGGTTGGCAGCAATTCTTTGTTCAATGAAGTTGAACTTGCCTTGATCTATCACCAGGTTTTTACACAATTAGGCATTAAGAATTATGAGTTAAGGATAAATCATAGAAGAATCCTGACAGCACTGGCAGAATTATGCGGGGGCGCTGAAAAAATGAATGATATCGCCATTGGAATTGATAAACTTGATAAGATTGGATTAGAAAAAGTAAAAGATGAATTAAAACAAAAAGGATTAGAAGAAAAACAACTTGGTATCATTGAAAAGTATCTTGCTATTGGTGGAAATAATTCTGAAAAAATAAAAGCTGTTAGTGATTTGATTGGCTCAACGGGATCAGGCAAAAATGGGATTGATGAAATAAACTACATTTTTAATATTCAACCTTCCACCCTGAACCTTGAATTGGACCTTACGCTTGCACGTGGTCTTAATTATTATACAGGAATAATTTTCGAAGCAAAAGCTCCGGCTGAAGTAAAGATCGGCAGCATTGGCGGCGGCGGCAGGTACGATGATCTTACTGGTTTGTTTGGAGTAGCCGGTATTCCCGGTGTTGGCATTTCATTTGGTGTTGATCGTATCTATGATACAATGGAAGAATTGAATTTATTTCCTGCCGATGTACATGTGGGCACACAGGTCTTGTTTTTCAATTTAGGTGAAAGTGAAAGTAAAGCTGCATTTAACTTAATGCAGGAATTGAGAAATAAAAACATCCGTTGCGAGCTCTTCCACGAAAGTGTAAAGTTTGAAAAACAATTCAAATACGCAGAGAAGAAAAATATTCCTTACGCTGTGATCATTGGCAGCAAAGAGCTGGAAGCAAAAACCTGCACAATTAAAAACCTGCAGCAAAACAGTCAGCAAACCATTTCGCAGCAGGAATTACTTAACTATGATTTCTAATTACTTTTTAGAAAGTAATAATTCCTTATTGGGCCGGATGTAATAAGTAAATTCCCACGAAGCGCCTCCACTTTTCTTTTGGCCATCCAGTACATAACCCATTGCTTCAATATGCACAGCATTTACTTTTTTATCTGCACCTCTTTTAAAAACAGCAATGCCACTGAACTCAACAATCTGAAATGAATCCACAGCCAATTCAACTAAAGCAGAGTTGCCCGCGGACGAGGTCATCATCAAAGCGCTGCCTGATAAGGCAACATCTACCTCCGGCACAACACTCCCCTCAGGAAAAACATATTTACCCACAAAATCTTCCAATGGTGGTTTGGGAGCAGGCTCCTGGGCACTAACGCTTATTATAAATAAAGAAGCCAGGATTGATAATGCAATTTTTTTCATAATGAAGGTTTTAAATTCAAAAGAAAATTAGGTTTTATTTCTTAGATAAAAAAAAGGCCGTTGGAAACGGCCAGGCGGTCTACTTATATGCCGGGAAAATCTGCCTGAAGTGATGCTCCATGTGAGCCACATAATCGCAAATGAGCCAACCCAGGGTCTTTATTTCTTTAGTCTCATATTGCGGATCAACGGGATAGTTCAATTTTTCTTTTGCAATTTTTTTCACCGCAAAAACTATTTGTCGGTTCAACGCCTGCCAAAGATCAAGCAAATGACTCAACGGAAGATTTTGATAATCATTTATGATCACCAGTTCATGTTGACGATAAGAAATAACCGAATAAGGTTGTGGTAAAAATTGAATTTCTGTAAATCTTTTTAGATTATTTATTGCCGAGTCTATTAAATGACCAAGGATTTCCTGCCTTGACCATTTGTCCAGGGCCGGCTTTTTCAAAAGTTCCTCTGAAGAAAATTGCCTGATCTCTCCTGGAAACCATTCAATAAACTTTTCCAGTTGCTGCATCGCAGCATTTGTATCAGCAGTGTTGTTTTTTGAGTAGCCATTCATTTCCGGCATAGTTTATACGTTATAAGGATTCGTAAATAATTGCTGTGCCTTGTCCCACTCCCACACACATAGTAGCCAACCCGTATTTTACATTACGCTTTTTCATTTCGTATAGTAATGTTGTAGAGATCCTTGCCCCGCTACAACCAAGCGGATGACCCAATGCAATAGCACCCCCATTTACATTTACTATTGATGGATCCAAACCGAGTTCTTTAATACAGGCTATGCTTTGCGACGCAAAAGCTTCATTCAACTCAACCAATCCGATGTCTTCAATTTTTAACTTCGCTCTTTGTAATGCTTTGTGTGTAGCTGGTACCGGGCCAATTCCCATTATAGCAGGATCAACACCGGCAGATGCCATTGAAACAATTTTTGCCAATGGCTCTAAGGAATATTTTTTTACTGCATCTTCACCTGCGACCAATAAGCAAGCGGCACCGTCATTAATTCCTGAAGAATTACCGGCCGTTACACTCCCCTCGTTAATAAAAGCCGGCTTCAACGCGGCCAGTTTTTCCAAAGAAGTTTTTCTTGGATGCTCATCGACAGTTATCCAGGTGATCAGTCCTTTATTGTTCATTTCAACCGCTGCAATTTCATTATTGAATTTACCCGCTCCCTTGGCTGCAAAATATTTTTCCTGCGATTGAAATGCAAATTCGTCCTGCTCTTCTCTTGAAATATTCCACTCTTTTGCTACGTTTTCAGCAGTTTCTCCCATTGTATATGGATAATACATGGCGGCCAACCTTTCATTTATAAAGCGCCATCCCATGGTAGTATCAAATAATTGAGTAGAACGGCCCCAGGCCTCATTTGACTTCCCCGTTACAAACGGAGCTCTTGTCATGCTCTCGACACCTCCGGCAAAATAAATTTCACCATCACCACACATTATAGCTCTTGTTGCATCCATTATGCTTTGCATACCCGACGCACATAAACGATTTACCGTAACACCCCCAACACTCGCGGGCAAACCCGCAAGCAACAGGGCCATTCTTGCCACATTACGATTGTCTTCACCGGCCTGGTTAGCCGCGCCGGCGATCACTTCTTCCACCTCATTCATATCAATGGAACGATTTCGCTCCATTAATGCATGAATTACAATTGCCAGCAGATCATCCGGCCTCACAGTTGATAATGCACCTCCATATTTTCCTATCGGTGTCCGGATAGCGTCTATTATAAAAACATTTTTCATTAAACCCTCCTAAATCCTCCCTAAAAGGATGACTTTATAATTTTTACGCAATATATATTATTCCCCCTTTAGGGGGCAGGGGGTGTCTTATCTTTGCACGATGTTGAAAACAGAACTAAAAAATATCAGGCACTTAAGTTTACAGGAGCTGGAAGAATACTTTGAAAGACTTGATGAAAAAAAATTTCGTACAAAACAGGTGTATGAATGGCTTTGGCAAAAACATGCACACAGTTTTGCCGAAATGACAAACCTGAGCAAAGAACTTCGTCAAACCCTTGGTGAAAATTTCACACTCCCAGCATTGACAATTAATGCTACTCAATATTCCGCAGATGGCACAGTAAAATCAAGTTTTAAAACACATGATGGACATTTGGTGGAAGGTGTGCTGATACCAACCGAAAAAAGAGCCACAGCTTGCGTGTCTTCGCAAATCGGCTGTTCACTCAGTTGTAAGTTTTGTGCAACCGGCTATATTGATAAAAAGCGAAACCTGACCTTTGATGAGATTTATGACGAAGTGGTTCTTATCAATCAACAATGTGAAAAGATCTATGGACATAAGCTCACAAATATTGTTTTCATGGGAATGGGCGAACCTTTGTTGAATTACAAAAATGTGCTAAGAGCAATTGAACGCATTACTTCACCCGATGGATTAGCTATGAGCCCGAGAAGGATCACTGTTTCCACTGCAGGCGTTGCTAAACAAATAAAACAGCTGGGTGATAATAAAGTAAAATTCAAACTGGCTTTGTCACTCCATGCAGCTACCGATGCTAAACGCCACCAGATAATGCCGATTAACGATAGCAACAATATCAAATCCCTGGTGGATGCTTTAAATTATTTTTACAGAGAAACAAAAAACGAGATCACATTTGAATATATTCTTTTCAAGAATTTTAACGACTCGCTCAAGGATGCAGATGACCTGATAAAACTATATCGCCAGGTACCGGCAGATCTTATTAATATTATTGAATACAACCCTATCGACTTTGCCAAATTTGAAAAGCCTGATGAGAAAACGGTTGAGGCTTTCATGAATTATTTGGAAAAACATAAAGTAAATGCGCGGTTAAGAAGAAGTCGCGGAAAGGATATTGACGCGGCGTGCGGCCAATTAGCTAATAAAAATTAGCCATCCATCACAGATTTTGGCCTTCTACGAAGAATTTCTTAGGTTTGATTAAACTTCATCTTCAAAAGCCGGTCTGTTTACAAACAAAAAAAAATAAGTCATGAAAAAAATAGTTGTATTGGTGGTTGCGATGGCGTCGATCGCTGCGGCACAGGCCCAGGAAAAAAGAATTCCCGGACAGCGAAAAGAATTCCATGATAAAATGATGGCTGAAAAACTTAAGCTTTCTGAAGAGCAACGGCAAAAAGCTAAACTGCTGAATGAAGAGTACAGGAAAAAAATGACTGAGCTTAGAAAAAAGGATGACATATTGGTAAGAGATTGGAAAAACCAGATGATGGAGCTTAACAAAAAACATCGTGAGGGCATGAAAGGTTTGTTAAGCAATGAACAACGAGCACAGGTTGAAAAAATGAAATCAGAGAGGAAGAAGATGGCCGAAATAGATGCGAATGCAAGAATGGAAAAAATGAAACTGCAACTTGATCTTACTAATGAGCAAACAGAAAAATTGAAAAAACAACGCATCGAAATGCTGGAGAAAATCGAAGGGATCAGAAACAACAATTCAATGGACATGATGAAAAAAAGAGAGGAGATGAAATTATTAATGGAAAAAAGGAAAGAATACATGAAATCGATCCTCAACGAAGATCAATTAAGAAGGATGCAGGAATTAAATAAATCAATGCACCGTAAAAGAAGAGTGCTTTCTTAAATAATTATACGAATTCATTAACCTTTCCGTCCAGGAAGGGTTTTTTATTTATTATATCCGAAGCATTATCATTTCTTATCTTTGCGCCTCCTGTTGTAAAACAGTAAAATCTCCACATGAAAAAGAAATCATCCCCTTTCGATAAGTTTATTAAAAAGAAAAGTAACGCCGCTATTAAAGAAGAATTTCGCCAGGAAAAGAAAAAAGCAAAAAAGGAAAGAGCGGAATATTTTGACAAAAAAAGAGCGGAATTAAGAATTCAACAAGCTGATCCTGCACGAAAACAATCTCAGCCGTCAATTACAAGGCCCCCGACTTCGGACCTCATGCCTTTAAATAAATTTATCTCACATGCCGGTGTTAGTGGGCGTCGTGAAGCAGCGGAGATCGTAAAAAAAGGGATCGTAAAAGTGAATGGAAAAATAGTTACGGAGCCGGGGCATAAGATTTCACCAAAAGATGAAGTGGTTGTAAATGGCAAAAAAATATTCTTGTCAAAAAACCTGGTTTACATATTACTTAATAAACCAAAAGATTTTATAACTACAACAGAAGATCCGCAGGGAAGAAAGACGGTGCTGGATCTTATTCGCCGTGCCACAACTGAAAGAGTTTACCCTGTAGGAAGATTGGACAGGAACACGTCAGGCGTCTTACTTTTTACCAATGATGGTGAACTTTCGCAAAAACTCACCCACCCAAGTAACGAAATAAAAAAAATATACGCTGTTACTCTTGACAAGCCACTCGATAAAAAAGATTTCGATCAGATATTAAAAGGAATTGTACTGGAAGATGGTCCTGCTTCAGTTGACAAGCTTGCTTACGCAGATACAAAAGACAAAACACAATTGGGTGTAGAAATTCACAGTGGCCGTAACAGGATCGTTCGCCGGATCTTTGAACATCTTGGTTATGATGTAAAAAATCTTGACAGGGTAATGTTCGCCGGCCTTACCAAAAAAAATGTTGAAAGAGGCAAGTGGCGGTTTCTCAATGAAAAAGAAGTTCGTGAACTTAAATATTTTGGGAAAGGGAAATAAACCCCTAAATCCCCTAAAGGGACTTTCAACTACTCTAATATTTCAAAATGCGTTTAAGCGACTGGATAATCTATGAAGATGAGAATTTAATTGCACTGAATAAACCTTCCGGATTACTCTCCATTCCCGATCGTGAAGGCAAAGACATTTCACTCAAAAAACTCCTGGTCGAAAAATATGGAAACATATTTACTGTTCATCGTCTTGACAAAGACACCAGTGGTTTAATCGTGTTTGCAAAAAATGAGCTGGCTCACAAACAACTTTCACTACAATTCGAAGCAAGACAAACAGAAAAAATTTATGTGGGACTTGTGTTAGGTTCTCTTGCCGAAAAGAAAGGAACTATTGATGCCCCGATTGCTGAGCACCCCGCGAAAAAAGGATTAATGACGGTTCATAGAAAAGGAAAAGAATCGATAACAGATTATGAGGTGCTGGAAGATCTTAAAATTTTTTCATGGGTTCAATTTCAGATTCATACTGGTCGTACACACCAGATAAGAGTACATGCAAAACATATTGGCCACCCGGTGGTTTGTGACGAATTATATGGTGATGGAAAACCAATTTTACTTTCTTCTCTAAAACATAAATTCAAGTTGTCAAAAAATGAATTGGAAGAACGCCCAATTCTTAACCGGCTTGCGTTGCATGCACTGAGCTTACAATTTACAAATACAAATAATGAGATTATACGATTGGAAGCACCGCTGACCAAAGATTTGAAAGCTTTATTACAGCAGTTAAGAAAAAGAAAATAAATTTTTTTTATAATTCCCCTCTTGAAACGGAATATAACTCATACCAATCCTGCCTGTCAAGATTAATTTTAAATGCTTCTGCAATATTTCTTATACGTTGCTCGTCAGTAGTACCAATAAGCGGCAATGCGCCAAGTTTCACTAACCAGGCAATCGCGACGGATTCAAAGTGCGAATTGTATTTTCCTGCAAATTCCTCCAGCTTACCACGAATCCGCAATGGGATTTTTTCATTACTATTGGCGATCTTTCCTTCAGCCAAAGGAGATGTGGCCAATGGGCGCATATATTTTTGTTTGATATAATCAACCTGGCCATTATCAAATGCGGATGTATTCAATAGATTCAATTCAATATGATTCGTAACAATCGGGATTCGCAGGTATGAACTCAGCAATTGATGCTGAAAAACTGAAAAATTGACAACCCCGACATTTTTAATTTTACCTGAATCTTTTAATTTCTCTAAAGTGAGAGCAGTCTCTTCAAGATTGGACAAAGGATCAAGCTGGTTCAATAAAAAAACGTCTATGTAATCTGTACGCAGGTTACGTAAAGAATTTTCAAGACTGTTAGTAATGTGTTCCCTTGACGTGTCATAATGCTTTACACGATAATCGGGACGGGCTGCATGAGGAATATTAATACCACATTTTGTGAAGAGCACAATACTTTCCCTTTTTATACCGCTTCTTTTAAACACACTACCAAAAATCTCTTCGCAGGTGTAATCACCATAAGTATCACCATGATCAAATGTGTTAATGTCAAGCTCCAAACACAGATTCATGATCTTTTCCATTTTTTCCTCATTCACATAACTACCACTCCACCTATAAAAACCGTATACTGCCGGTGATACTTTGGGTCCTGAATCGCTTAAATAGATCTTTTCCATTGTAATTAATTATAATGATTTTAAAATTATCTTATATCAGGAGGAGGAAATAATACACCTCCGAATAAGAGATAAGCCCACAACAATGTCCAAATTATATTAAATAACTGTGCGCCGATAAAAGCCAGTGCCGGTCTGCCTTCCTGTACTTTAAACAGGTCTATAAATCGTGCCTCTAAACCGATAGATACAAATGCAAGGGCAAACCAAATCGTACGCAAACTATTAAGAATTCCGCTTACTTGTTTACCGGTATCAGATGGAATCAAAAAAGAAAAAATCAATGATGCGGCAATAAATCCAAGAACAAATTTTGGAAATCTCTCCCATATTAATTTTAGTGAAGGCTTTTCCTGGTCACCTGTAGCTTTTGTTTTTCTTAAAACCCACCATGCAGCAATTAAAAATGCCGCGAAGCCAATCAATACATTTTGTGAGAACTTGACGATGACGCCAGCCTTGGTTGCGGCAGGACCTACTAATTCTGCAGCGGCTGTTACTGATGCGGTTGTGTCAAGTGTTCCGCCAAGCCATGCACCGCCTACTAGTTCGGGGATACCAAATTTCTTTATCGCCCATGGCAATATGATCAGCATTGGTATTGCAACTAAAAGGACCAGCGTAGTAACATAAGATAATTTCTTTTTATCTCCTTTGATGGCTCCGCTGGCAACTATAGCTGCCGATACACCACAAATGGAAACAGCTGATGCCAGGATTACACCAAATTCATCGTCGACTTTTAACCGCCGGCATAACCAAAGTGCAAAGAACCAAACTGCAGCTACGACCAAAATTGATTGGAGCAGTCCTGGCCAACCTGCATTAATGATATCCGTAAATAAAATTGAAGTACCAAGAATGATCAGCCCGGTTTTAATAAAAAATTCCGATCGTGCCGCTCCCTGCAACCATGCTGGTAAAGAGAAAAGATTGCTTAGCAGCAATCCCAGGAGTAACGCAAATACAACGTACTCTATTCCATAATAGCTGATCGACCTGTTACCGGCTATGATCAATGAGAGGACAGCAAGAATAAAGATGGCTAGAAATCCTGCGATATACTTTTTAACACTGTTCCCGGATGCAGTAACAGCCAATAAAGAAAGAAAAAGGAATATAATACCAATGAGGAAAAGCAGCAGAAGGTTATTCCCAGTCAGCACCTTTGATATTAAGTCGTTCCAATTTTGCCACTGATAGACAGGTGTAGTAAACCTGGTATCAAAGAAAAGAACAGCGGTAAGAATAATTGCGACCAACAACCCACCTAAGACTATTGCCCAAATATCTTCTGATAATCCTGATAAAAAAGATCTTTTATTTGATTCAATATTACTTGCCTCTTGCTCCATAAAGTTTTATGATTACAACTCGATCTTCTCGATCATCACATCCCAATGTGCAATCAATAATTCGAAGCGGTGTTGTTCATCCTTCTTTAACTTTTCCAGATCCGGATATAATTGCTTTTTATAAGGCTCTGTAAGATTAGCGTCAAATGCAAGTTTCTCGTTTTTAAAAACGAGAGTTACTTTAAAATCAAACCTGGTGTCTTCCCCGCTGTGAAGCTTGGGCTTTTCTGCTTCAACGCTGATAAGATCCCCTTTATCAATCGCCTTTTTCAATAATGGATAATGATTCACTTTCCATAAATTGATGAATTCATCGGCATATCCCCATTTTACTTTGTAATAATTTTCAATAGTAAAATAATCTTTTTTATCCTGTGCATTAATTAAATTGGCTGCAATCATAAATGCCAAAAGACAAAAACTCTTTGTGCCCATTACTTTTTTCATACTTAAAATTTTATAAGATCATCGGGTCAATAATCCAGCATCCAAAACAAATTGCGACCCGGTAATAAATCTTGATTTATCAGATGCTAAAAAAATTACTGCGTTAGCTACATCTTCTGTTTCCACCCACGGTACATCGATGAGATTACCTGCACTTCGCTCCGCTATTTCTTTTGGTGTTGCTCCCTCCAACGCGGCAAGTCCATCATTCATTGGTGTGTTAACGCCGGTTGGATGGATCGAGATCACTCTTATATTATATGGCGCCAATTCTATAGCCCATGATTTTGTCAAACCCGTCAATCCCCATTTTGAAGCAGCATAATGACTCAACCGATTCATACCACGTAATCCTGCAATAGAAGAATTATTAATAATAACTCCTGATCGTTTTTCGATCATCACAGGAATGATCCGACGGGCTACCAACCATGGGCCTTTCAAATTGATATCAAGCATGGCGTCCCATTCTTTTTCCGTCAATTCATGTGCAAGACCATAAGCACATATTCCTGCATTATTAAAGAGTATATCGATCTTATTAAGCTGTTCAACTGTTTTAGTAACAGCATTACTTATATCATCATCAACTCTCACATCACCAGTAAAAAAAAGACAGCTTACCCCATACGCCTCACATTCCTGCTTTAACGAATGAAGTTCATTCTCAGAACCGAGATCATAGCCGGGATACATCAGCGTTTGCGCAATATCAAATGCGGCAATATGAACTCCTTCTTTTGCCAACGCAATAGCGGTTGCCCTGCCCTGTCCATGGGCAGCACCGGTAATAAATGCTACTTTATCTTTTAAATCATTACTCATTCCTTCAGCAATATTTCATGTTTGATCTGTAAGCAGAAAGATATTCGTCAATTTCTGTTTCAACGACGTTGTTAAATACATTTGTCGCGATCATAATTCCTGCAAAAGCGGTTAAAATAACCATTTCGCCTTCCTTGTAATTAACCGCGACTTTATTGTATAGATGATCAGCAATGTTTCCTTTATGCTTCGCAATTCCACTACCAAAATTCAAAACATCTCTTTCTGTCTCGGTCAATTCTAACTTTTCCGGAGTTTCACCTGAATCTATTATTATTTTCCTGAAAAACGTGGAGCATAGTGGACAATCGGCTGCACAAGAAATTGAATGGGCAAATAGCGAAGCCATTCGCTTACCCAATATTTTTTCCACTTCTGTATATAATGGATACCATTGCATATAAGCTTCAAAAGCAATAAGGGAATGACCCAATGTAGCTTTCATATTTGTAATGCGGCCACCATACTCCTGCACATGTCGTTCAAAAGCATCCTTCAAAGATGATGAGATCTCTTTAGTATTTAGTGGCTCTATTCTTGGCATAAACTATTTTTTTCTTAAGTCCAGATTATGAAAGTAAAAAACTCTTGCCGCATGAATGCTCTTGTATTTATTCCCGGCAGCTGTTTGCTGAAATACATTCATATAGCCAAACTGTAAGTTATCATGTTTATTTACATGATAAGCGAATCCCAGAAAAAAGCGATTCTGGTCAAAATAGTTGTAAACGATCTGCTTTCCGAAATTAATATGGACTTCATCGTTTACCACAAAAGAAAGCGTCTTTGGCTGAAAGTGGTTTTTACTTAAGGGAAACATTGAAAAGAAATTATAGCGAATCCTGAAATTAAAATTATATCCTTCTGCCAGTTCATCATCGTTCAGGACCTTTCTTCGGAATCTTTCTTCTAGCCGAAACCATTGCATCAATCGCAGTTTGGAATATTTGCTATGCCATTGCAACTGTTGCCATGGACGATGCTCAGGCATTGTAACATTTTCGTGATTCTCGGCCGGGTAATGACTTACATAAGCATAGCCGGCAGTTAGTTTTGTATCATCATTCAGATAATAAGTTAAACCAAATCGTAAAATGCTTTGTGAAATATCAGAAACAAAATCTTCCTGGGATCGTAAATGAATATCTGCCCATGCTCCCCATTTATTGCTGAATCTTGTTTGATTATTGTATGCAACCCAAATTTGCTGCACAGATTCAGTTTGCTTGGTTTGAGAAAATAAATTTTGATTAAGCAAAAAAGAAATAAGTAAAAAGAAACCCGGGACGATGCATTTGCTCAATGTTGAACCAACCCTTGAACGGAGCGTCGCAAGGGACGATGATAGTAATGATAAGGACGGGCTCATAGTAATTATTTCGGTATTTGTTAAGTTACAAATTTAAAAAAGCATCCCGAAGAATCGGGACGCCGTGCTTTCAACGATTGCTTGCCATATGAAAAAACCACTAATGTTTATAATCCAAACTTTATTTAGTTATTAGTCTTCCGTCTGAATGGCTACTGTTTTTGAAATGCATAACGAAGCGTTACGCCATATGTTCGCGGATCTCCAAGCACTCCTGCATATTGACCGGCATTACCAGCAGCGGGAAGTAGTTGTTCAAAATAATCTTTGTCAAGTAAGTTACGTGCCCAGACAAAAAATGTAAGGCCTAATGGCGCACGGAACCCGGCTCTTGCATTTAACAATGCATAACCGTCAACGTTCAGATATTTTGAAGGTGAAGCACTGGAAGAAAATGAGGAACGATAATAAACATCCGCTGCAAAAAAGATGTTTCCGTTATTTCCGAAAACTGCTTTTTTACCTGAAAGTATTTCACCACCCACGGATCCGGCCCAATCAGAAATACCGGGCAAGTCACCGTTTGACACGTCTTTAAAAGATTGTGACGCTCCGGTTTCTTCCAATGGTAAAGGTGCATTCGTGAATTTGAGGTACTGACCATCTGTATACGCAAGATTTCCATAAAATGAAAAGTGATTATTGATCTTTACTGCGCCGTCAAGCTCCACACCACGTACCCTGACTTTTTCTGCATTGGCAAGATAGCCACGGTTAACGCCGACCTCAGCAGTTTGTACCTGCGTCTGGTAATCTTTTATCACCGTATTATGCAACGTAATATTCAATGTGGAGTTTTTGGTTGGACTGGTCTTCGCTCCCAATTCAAAATGACTTACATCTTCGGGTTTAATTGTTGCTAACTCAATTAAGACTTGGCCATTGGCTGTTGGTAATCCACCAAGATTGATACCAACAGGTTTATAGCTTATAGAATAAGTAGCAAAAGTATTTATGCTTTTATTCGCTTTATAAGCCAGCGTTAGTTGCCCTGAAAAATTACTTTCGTCAACATCAGCAGCAAAAGCCTGGTCAGTGTAAACAGAACGTTTTATTGCCAGTAGCTGGGGGTCATTTGTCTCAAGGCCACCATAAGTTTTTCTGTCAAAATCAACTTCTTTCTTATCATAGTTATATCTCACGCCAGGCAACAAATGAAGACGTTCAGTAATTGCCCAGTCAAGCTGACCAAATGCAGCGGCGCCGAAAGTTTGCAATCTGGATGTTGTACGAATACCATAGCCATCCAAAAGTCCCGGTGTCTTCCATAAACTACTTGTAGTGCTTTGCGAAAAGCGCCATTGGGCAGATCCGGATTCTTCAATATGGACTGGATCTGTTTTAAGGTCCTGGCCAATTACAAATACTCCTGCAACACCACTAAGGCGTGATGAAAATTCACCGGCATAACGGATCTCCTGTGTCCATTGCTTATGTTTCGAAGTCGCTTGTGAAAGTGTTAATACGGGTAGTCCTGTGAAATCACGGTCGTTTGACGGATCCCAATTCCAGTACCGCCAGGCAGTAGTGGAAGTGAGTGTGCCGGATCCAACCTTTGCATCAACATTTACAGACACACCTCCCAACTGATTGCCTGAACGCCAGGGAGTATTATGATCGATGATACGATCAAAAGGATCACGGCTTGGTAGCTGGTAATTAAGATCACGAATGATAGAATCAAACTGGCGATAACCTGGTCTTTTAGTTTGTACAACTCCCGCAACTACCTGTGCATATCCTTCCGGTTTCTGGTCAGATATATCACCTATCAATGTAATCTTAAGTTTATCAGATGGCGCATACAATAATTGACCACGGAAGCCAATATTATTAAGATCATTAATTGTTTTTTCTCTTACAATATCCCTGATCACTCCATTTCTTTGAGTGCCAGAAAAAGAAAATCTGCCGGCAATTTTTTTGGTGATCGCGCCAGTTACAGATGCTTTTGCCTGTATGAATCCAAAGTTTCCATAGCTTACTTCCAGTGTTGCACCGGGTGTAAATTTTGGCGTTCGTGTTGTTATATTAAATGCTCCGGCTGTTGTATTTTTTCCAAAAAGGGTGCCTTGTGGTCCACGTAACACTTCGATCCTTTCAATATCTATAAAATCAAGAGTAGTAGCTGCGGGACGTGCATAATACACTCCATCGACATAAAAACCTACACCGGGATCAATGCCGTCATTGGTTAACCCGAATGTAGAACCCAGCCCCCGCACATTCAGTGTCGTATTACGCGGATTGGATGAATACAATTGTACAGTAGGCACCAGTTCCTTCAAACGGTTCACATTAAATGCGCCGGTTTCTTCCACTTGCGCACCACCTACCACAGAAATAGATATCGGTACATTCTGAGCAGTCTCAACGCGACGCCGGGCCGTGATGATAAGCTCTGTCAATTCAGTATTGGTAAAAAGTATAATGGTGATACTTGAATCCCTAAGCTCAGTGATCTCTGCTTCAGCGGGTGCAAATCCGACTGAAGTAACGGTAAGCGTAAAAGGAAATGCTTTAGGAGACGGGATAGTAAATTCGCCTTTTGCGTCTGCTACACGGAAAACAGAAGTGCCCTTGATTGATATAGAAGCAGCTTCTATTGCTACGCCTTTTTCATCCTTGATTTTGCCTTTCAGTACATTTTGTGAATTACTTACGGCTCCGAACAACACGAATAAAATAACGAGGCAGAAATTTTTTTTCATTGTCAACGAATTTGGTTACTGGTTCTGATTATTCATTTGGTTTATTTTTTTACCGACATTGTCTATATCAACATCGGTAGATCATTGTTTTTTCAATTGGCGCATTCGTTGATGAGAGTTTCATTTAATAAATTAAAATGATGAAACAAAAATAGGAGGTGTTTATTATCCTACCAAATTGGTAGACTAATATTTTATAAAAATATTGCTTAACCATGAACAGCCATTAGTTAAAATAACCCGGCAAGGATCTTAATACTCCAGATCACTACCACGGACCCCAATAAAATAAACGATGCTTTGCGAGGTAGCTTGCCCGCAAGTTTTGCCGCAATTGGCGCAGCAATAACGCCGCCAATTACCAGTGCAAGAATCACCTGCCAGTTTTGAACGCCGATCAGTGTAAAAAATGTAAAGGCACTTGCAAGTGTTATAAAAAACTCAGTAAGACTCACCGACCCGACAACATATTTAGGCGTTCTGCCTTTGGTAATTAATGTAGAGGTAACGATAGGACCCCAGCCGCCACCACCGAATGAATCAAGAAATCCACCGGCTCCGGCTAACCAGCTATATCGTTTAAATTTCTTTTTAATATTTGGCATAAATGCATTGGCGAAAATTTTTAACCCGAGTAATAGAGTATAAAAAGCCATGATAGGGCGGAGATATTTAATATGCGAATCATTCAATTGAACAAGTAAAATAGCTCCCAACACTGCTCCAATTATACCCGGTATTACCAATGCTTTAAAAAGTTTTTTATTTACGTTGCCAAATTTATAATGGCTATAACCCGAGGCACCACTTGTAAACATCTCTGCTGTATGAATACCGCCACTGATCGCAGCGGGACTAACATTTGCTGTTTGTAATATTATAGAACTTGTAACACCATAACCCATACTTGTGGCCCCATCTACCATCTGTGCACAAAACCCGGCCAATACCATCCAATGAAAATTTTTATCTAATGTCTGATACCATTTCACTGTTTCATCGGTCATTGTTTGGAATGGTATATAAGAAAATATGAAATGCCCGATCAGCATTAAACCGAATCCAATTAAAGAATAAGTGGCGATCTTTCTCCAGCGCTGTGCATTACCTACGTTGTCTTTTTCAATCAAAATGCTGGTAAGCTTATTTAGCTTTTTTACTTTGTATTCAAAATTACCATTGAGTTTGTTCCTAACTTTATGCAGATTTTCGATCACATCATCAAGTTCTCCTGGTAATGCGTCATGTAACACTTCCTTTATACGTTTAGCAGCAGTTGGTGATTTACCATTTGTAGATATTGCAATTTTTAAATTTCCTTTTTGTACAATACTTCCGAGATAAAAATCGCATAGATCAGGCGTATCAGCAACATTTACTAAAATCCCTTTTTCCGATGCTTGCAATTTGATCTCCTCATGTAATTGCCGGTTGTCTGTCGCAAGTATGACCAGGTCTTTATTATCCAGGTCTTCTTTTTGAAATTCTCTTTGAAAAATTTGACAGGATGGGTGCCTGAAAACAAGTTTTCTTATCTCATCCTTTATTTCGGTCGCCACAATTGAGATCCTTGCTTCCGGTGAATTAGCCAACAGCGAATGCAGTTTTTCCAACCCAACATTGCCGCCACCGACCAACAAAAGTTCCAGCTGATCCAATTTTAGAAAAACCGGGTAGAGCTGATTTTTTTTGTCAAGCTCCGAAGAATTCTTTTGTATATACTCGTTGCTGTCCATCAAGGTATTTTAATATTCCATTTTATCGATCCATTCCTTTGCATCTTTTGCTGCATAGGAAATTATGATGTCTGCACCGGCTCTTGTCAATGCAATCCATACTTCCAAATGCGCAGCTTCGCGATTTACCAAACTTTTTTCTGCCAATGCTTCGATTGCTGCATATTCGCCACTTACATGATAAGCGGCTATTGGTTTTAATGTTTGTTGTTTCAGCTTTGCAATTACATCAGTATATAATGCAGCAGGTTTCACCATTAAGATATCGGCACCTTCATTCTCATCGCGAAGACTGCTTGCAACTGCATCATTGCTGTTTAATGGAGATAACTGGTACGTCTTACGATTCTTTAATCCGTTAGTATTGGGAGCAGAGTGACAAGCATCCCGGAAAGGCCCGTAGAATTGTGAGCTAAACTTTGCCGAATAACTCATTATACTTAAAGCATCATAACCTAAAGCATCCAGTGAAGTCCGGATTGCTGCGATGCGTCCATCGGTCATATCGCTGGGCGCAATGCAATCTGTGCCAGCAACAGCAAGCTGGCTCGCATATTTACTCAATACATCAACAGTCTGATGGTTCACCAATCTGGAATGGTCATGATTCAATATCCCGCAATGCCCATGCGTTGTATAGCTACATAAACATAGATCGGAAGCTATCCAGACACCGTTACCAAAATTCTCTTTGATCGATCTGACGACAGCTGTCGCAAAAGAAAAATCAAAGTTGCTTTCCTTCTTTTCTGCAGGCACGGGAAAAAGTAGAAATTTAGTAGCTCCGCCTTTAATGCTTTGTTCGATTTTTTTCAGGACTGTTGATACGGTATCTACGCTTACACCAGCCAGACCATTTACCGGTCTTGGTTCTGAAATTGCTTCATCCACAAATAGTGGTTGAATAAAACTTTTGTGAGAAAGCTTTACTGACGCTGTTAGTTCCCTTATATGTATGTCCGTTCTCAGGCGGCGCTGCGTGAGTGGATAGAATATTTTTTCCATTGCTCAAATGCTTTAATGGTTGGGAATATTACAGGCTCTATGCCTGATTGCCTTAATAACTCAGCTGTTTCGCCACCGGCACACAAATGTTTTGCATCAGCTTTTGCATGTTTACCATAAAATTCATATTGAGAAAAACTCGTCCAGAAAATTGCATCTGCAGCTTCGATCGATTGCCGGATCACTTCGTCATTCGTTGGTAACAATTTATAATTACTGACCGCATCATAACCTTTCTCTCTCCACCTTACAGCTGCTACTTCATGAGTAAGGATCAAAATATCTCTTGCACCAATATTCAATAAAGGCATGCCTAATGATGTCATGATAAATTCAAACCCCAATGCATCAGCACTTGCAGTAACCCAATACCCTTTCTTTGCTAATTCAAACCATGTCCTGGTTCCGGAAGCGATAATCTTTTTGTCCAATAACCCCTTTGGGGGAGCCTCGCCCTGTATGGCTTTATAATTAGCAACAAACACAACAGGCTTTTCAATTCTTATTTCTTCAGTTAACCACTCATAATCAAAAAACCCTTTCATCACATCCGTGGACGAGAATAATGACCCACTTATTTTTATTTCAGGTAATGGGTCCCATTTCACAAATTCAGTGCCTTCTGAGTCTTTACCTGCGGCATATAAATATTTACCATTTTTTGTAGCCAATGTAGTTACTCCAAACTTTTGAATACAGCCAGCTCCATACTTTACAGCTTCTTTTTTCTCCACATAACAATCAGCATGCAATGCACTCTGATTTATTCTTTTCAATACTTCAATAGCTTTTGCGTTCAAAAGGTGAGCTTCTGCGACAATCGCTCCCTGGCAAGGTGCTGGTACACATTCAATCAATGGCAGCAACATGAGTTTTTTATCAGCAATCAATTCTTGAATAATTACAGCATTTTGTTCATTCGCCAATAAACGATTTAGCCCTGCTGTCGCCAGGATAGTCGCGTCATATTCTCCATTATTCAATTTTCTTAATCTTGTTTCCACATTTCCCCTGATCGATCTTGTTTCAATTCTTATTTCGCTATGTAATTGTGGCAATGCCTTTCTCAAAAAAACTGTTGCCATTTCTTCTCTTCTTGGAGAACATGTTCCAATTATGATTGTCTCTCCTCTCGTGATCTTTTCTTCAATGTAGTTATTGAAAATTGCCACATCTCTTGTATCGTCCCTATCAACAATAGCAAACTTATTCTGACCAAAAAAATGTTCGCTGCTCATATCTTTTAATGAATGAACAGCAATATCTGCTTCACCAATGGTAAGTGCATCAAAAATATCCTGTGTGAAAAAGTCACTGCCTTCTACTGTATGAAGTGGAATATCCTGGAGGTCATCACCCTTACTGCTGCGTGCGATCACTTCCACTTTTATATCGGGAAATGCGGCATGTATCTTTTGTTTTACAATATCAATCTGCAACAGCGACAGCCGGGAACTCCTGCCAATCAGTTTTATGGTCTCCATGCAATATTTTTTTGAGGCTGTAGGCCAGGTGATTGATATGTTTTGGCAGGTGTCTCGCGGTAATGATGATGCGCAGGCATTCTTCTCCAACAGGCACAGTAGGGTGATTTATCGGTTGCAGGTAAATGCCATGCCTTTCCAATAATTGGTTTGCAATTTGCCTGCATCTGGTCGCATCTTCCATAGGGATAATAGTTATATGCGAGTCATTTTGCCTGAAACCGATACTATTATTGTTAAATGCAGTTCGTAATTGAATTACATTTTCAAAAAACTGTTCTCTTAACTGTTTATTTTGTTGGATAAATTGGATACTCTTATTTGCTGCGGCACAAATTGCAGGTGGTAATGAAGTCGTGAAAATAAACCCACTGCCAAAACTTCTTATAAAATCCACTATTGTTACTGATGCGGCAATATAACCGCCGAATACGCCAACAGCTTTTGATAGCGTTCCGTTAATGATATCGATTGAATGCTGTTGGTCTTCCTGCTCTAAAATGCCGGCACCTTCCTCTCCATATAATCCTACCCCGTGCACTTCATCTACATATGTAAGTGCATTGTATTTTTTCGCCAGTGCGGCAATTACATTAACAGGTGAGATCGTTCCACTCATGGAATAAACCGATTCAAAAACGATCAGCTTAGGTGTATCAGCAGGAACGGTTTGCAGCAATTCTTCAAGGTGATCCGCATCATTATGCCTGAAAATTTTCTTTTCATTCTTACAACCACGGATTCCCTCAATAATTGAAGCATGATTTCTTTCATCTGAAAAGAAAACAAGACCCGGAATGTTTTTACCTAGTGTTTGGAGTGTAGTTACGTTGGCCTGGTAAGCACCATTAAATAATAAAGCTGAATCTTTCTTATGCCATGCAGCTAACGTTCTTTCTAACTCTTTGTGATGGTTGGTAGTGCCGGAAATATTTCTAGTGCCGCCACTGCCGGTACCACTTCGATGCGTCACAAATCCAAGTTTGGTAATGACTTCTTCATGGGTACTCATACTTAAATAATCATTACTGCACCAATTAACTGCTGCATGTTGCTGGCCCTGTCCATCTGCGTAATAAAAATTAGGGAAATGCTGTGCACTCTTATTTACTTCCAGAAAATAGCGATAAGCACCGCTGTCTTTCAGCTGCTGAAGTCGTTGGTCTAAGAATGATTTATAATCCATATTGGTCTGAGCCAGTAAAGATAACAGATTTCCCTACTAATTTAGTAGACTATCTAATTTATTTTAACAGAATTGTCACTCAAAAGTCATCATACTTACATTCGTTATAGATAAATAATATTTGCCAAAACAGTTTTCCAGTCTTACTTTTGTTTAGTCTACTAAAAAAGTAGGGTTTTTACCATACGACTACTTCCTGCGACATAGTAATAAACGAAATCAACGATTATGCAGAGTTTCCGCACCGAGTTAGAAAGCTTTCCCAACAAAAACGGAAAAGCTGTTGTACAAAGAGATATTGTTGAGCTGGAAAAAAAGATCCGTCTTTTCCGTGAAGGGAAGATGGACGAAGAAAAATTCCGGAGTCTGCGTCTTGCCCGTGGTGTATATGGACAGCGCCAGCAAGGTGTACAGATGGTACGTATCAAACTTCCTTATGGTAAAATGACATTAGCACAATGGGCCCGTATCGCCGATGTCTCTGATGAATATTCAACCGGCAATCTTCACTTGACAACCAGACAGGATATTCAAATACATTTTGTGAGTCTTGACCGTACTCCCGAAATGTGGAATGAATTGGAGAAAGACGATGTAACGATCCGTGAAGCATGTGGCAATACCGTTAGAAATATTACTGCATCTGATATAGCGGGCATTGATCCTGATGAACCATTCGATGTAACGCCATATGCTCATGCAATGTTTGAATATTTTCTTCGCAAACCTGTTTGCCAGGAAATGGGGAGAAAATTTAAGATCGCTTTCAGTAGCAGTGAAAAGGATACAGCACTTGTGTTCATGCATGACCTGGGTGCTATTCCAAGAATCAAAATTGTTGATGGAAAGGAAATAAGGGGTTTCAAGGTTCTTGTTGGCGGGGGCCTTGGCGCTCAACCACATCTTGCAATTACTACGTATGAATTTTTGGAAGAAGATCTGCTCATCCCCTATCTCGAATCTGTATTAAGAGTATTTGACCGTTACGGCGAACGTAATAGCCGTCATAAAGCAAGAATAAAATTCCTGATTCAAAAGATCGGCATTGATGCCTTTAATGAACTTGTTGTGGAAGAGCAGAAGGCGTTAACTCATCAGCGATACAGCGTTGATCTTTCGTCCGACGTCAAACATGAAATACCAGAAGCGAACAGTGTTCGCATGTTTGAAGAATCACATCTCACGATCGATCCATTCAGGTTTCAATTATGGATGACTACTAATGTCTTTCAGCAGAAACAGGAAGGATATTCGGCCGTGTATGTTCGGGTACCAAATGGAAATATAAGTTCCCATTCAAGTCGTCGGCTTATCGATAAATTAAAACATGTGATTGCAGACGATGTTCGTGTTACGATCAACCAGGGATTACAACTTCGTTTTATAAAACCCGAGAATCTTCAATATGTATACAATGTTTTGGACGAAGAAGGTTTAGCTGCTGCTGGATTTGGATCTGTAGCTGATGTAACAAGTTGTCCAGGTACTGATACCTGTAATCTTGGTATCAGCAACAGCACGAGCACTGCTCTTGCATTGAGTGAAGTAATTGAAGAGGAGTTCCCTGAATTCTTATACAATAAAGAAATCGCAATCAAAATAAGTGGCTGTATGAACAGCTGCGGACAACATGGAATGGCTTCCATCGGGTTTCATGGAAGCTCATTAAAGGCAAAAGGCCAGGTGTTACCGGCCTTGCAGGTATTGATTGGGGGTGGAGTGTTAGGTGGCGGTGAAGGTCGCATAGCAGATAAAGTTTTGAAAGTGCCAAGTAAACGTGGACCCGATGTAATCAGAGCTGTGCTTACTGATTATAAAACGAATGCAACAAACGGCGAAACATTTTTGAATTATAGTCAGCGTCTTGGCGAAAAATACTATTATGATTTGCTTAAACCGTTGGCCAGTCTTGAAACATTGCAGGCTGAAGATTATATTGATTGGGGACAGGAAGAAAAATTTGCGACCGCTATTGGTGTAGGTGAATGTGCGGGTGTGATGATCGATCTTATTGCCACGCTGATAATGGAAGCTGAAGATAAAGTTGCAGCCAGCGAGGAATGTTTGGCCGGCAGCAAGTGGGCTGATGGAATTTATAATGCATATGCGGCGCAAATACACACTGCAAAAGCATTATTGCTACAACAGGGAGTGCAATGCAATACTCAACATGGGATTTTAAAAGATTTCGACACACATTTTAGCGATAAAGGATTATACATACCCGGAAGTTTTAAAGCAACGGTAATGTATATGAATGATGTGCCGCCTTCTGAAACTTTTGCCAATGAATATCTGCAGCAGGCAAAAAGATTTATTGAATTTGCTAAAGTCTTCCGTGAACAAAGTGTTCTGGCTGAGAAGTAATCAAAAGTCAAAATTCAAAAGAAAAAAAGTTCATTTTTGAATTTCTACTTTTTATTTTTTTTAATTATCCTCCAATCATAAACTTTTCAGTACTCTGCCAGCCGTTACCGTAAAAAGTTACCAGGTATTGTCCTCTACTCAAAACCGGAATAGCAACCTGCGTAGTTCCTGCAATACCACCAAGATCTTTTGCCATCACTTGCTTTCCGTCGAAAGAAATAACATTCATTCGATGAACAGGTAAAGCCATTTTCAGGTTTATCGTATTGCCTTCTACAATGGTTGGATAAATTTTCACTGGTGCAATATCAACGCCGCCAAGTAAAAAACTTACTGAATTAAAAAATCGACCGTCTTTTTTCTCCATCCTGATCCGGTAAAGGAATGTTCTTGTATCCAATGTATAATGTTTCAAAGTGTAATTACCCGCAAGCGGTGTTAGCTCACCGGCCGATTGATAATTTATTCCATCAGCACTGTACTCCACAATAAAACGACGGGTATCGTGTTCTGCCACTGCGGACCATTGTATCTCATTATAACCATGCATTTGAATAGCATGAAGTTTAGAGATCTTTGCCGTACTATATTGCTGAGCCGTTATTTCAGGATGTGTATCATCTTTACCGGCAATAATATTTTGCTGACTATAAGCAGAATCTGTAAGAGTGGAAAATCCTGCTGCAATGGGAAAGGCGGTCTTTACTATTTGTAAAATTATTTTCCGCATAGTTGTAGGCTTTAATTACTATGGTTAAGACAAATACAATGCCCGTACGAGTTTGCAGAAAAAAACTAAAAATTAGGGGGTGATGCTGAATGAATTAAGAATCAAAAATTATGAAAGTTGAGCCACATAATGTTTCATTCTTACAGTATCTGAAGTTTAAACCTACATTGAATAAGCAATTATCAAGTGTTACATTGACAATTCATACTTTTTTTATCGTCTTAATAATTCTGCCAGCTTCTTGAACGTCTCATAAGGACCCTTCTCAACAAATGCGTTGGCAACCCAGGCAGGGATACTGCCTCCGGGTTCTGCTTCAAAAATATATACGATGTTGATTTTATTTGTTGCCGGCATTGTAACATTCCAACTGATGGTTGACCTGGTCACTCTAACCTTCCCGCTTTTTTCAGAAATATAATCAGGAACACTGACCGAGGTGATTGTTAAAAAACGATTGAGGCTATCTCTATCCATCTTTAAATGTACTACCGCATCCCTGTTTGACATAGGCCAGGGCAGGCTGGCCTCGGTATAATAAAAAAACTCATAAGGATTAACCTGTTTAAGAATGTATGATGTTTTATTCTGATATACCCAATCCTTCTGACCATTCACATTCTTAAGTATCCCAATTAATTTATCATAGTTACCTTCCAGCGTGCATTCCACTTTAATCGCGTTGTAACTGGAATGCTGAAGGTCGGATTGATACACTTTGATGCCGTCTTTGTCTTTACTTAATTTCCAGTTATACTGGCCTGTCAAAATAGGTGCAAGGCCAACACAGAACACAAGGCACGTTAGTTTAATAATAAGGATTTTCATGAATGCTAATTGAAGCCACGTAAGGTAACACTTATAAGTGAGCCGGCTATTGCAATTAAAAACCTTAACAGTTTTGGTGAAAAGGCTTTTTTAACCGACTATAGTTGGAGAAATCGAAAATGACTTCATCTTTGTCGCATGAAACTCTTGTTGCTTAGTATATTAATTAATGTTTTTTGTTTTCATTCTTCGGGGCAACTCATACATGCACATAATGATTATCAGAAACCAGAACCACTTACCAATGCCCTGCGACAAAGGATATTTTCAATTGAAGCTGATGTTTATCTTTCCGGCAACATGCTTTTAGTGGCACATGATAAAAAAGAACTGGTAACTGCACCAACTTTAGACAGCCTTTACCTGCAACCAATCATTGAATTGTTTCGCCGCAATAAAGGAACTATAAGTGAAGACAGCAACTATGCACCCGTGCTGATGATCGATATTAAAGAAAATGGCGAAGCTGTTATTGGTCAGCTTATAAAAATGGTATCTGTATACCGTCCTGTTTTCGATCGTTCAACAAATAAAAAAGCAATTCAGCTTGTTATCAGTGGTGATCGTGGTACTTCTTCTAAATGGCCCTCTTATCCGCCATATATTTTATTTGATGGCCGTCCTAACGAGATATATGACTCTGCCTCGCTACGCCGTGTAGCTTTTATCAGCGATTCTTATTTTAACTATGCCGCTAAGCACGATAGTACCCGGATCCAACAACTGGTAAAAAAGGTTCACGGTATGGGCAAATTACTTAGGCTATGGGGTACGCCGGATAATCCTGACTCATGGAAATGGCAACATCAAGCAGGCATTGATATTATCAATACCGATAAGGCAGAAGAATGCCGAAATTATTTTTCCAAACACAAAACGCCAAAAAACTACAGGTAAATCATCAACATTTTAATGCTCCGGGAGTTGTACCTTCCCTAAAAGAAATCAAAAAAAATTTGTATGCAAGAAAACACAAAAGAACCAGCTGGTTCAAAGGAAAACCTCCTTGATAAAGCTGAAGAGATTTTTGAAAATGTAAAAGAAAAAGCCGGAGAACTGCTAAACAAAGCGAAGGAAAGTGAACTGGGAGAAAAGGCTATTGAAAAATTGGATGATTTAAAAGAAGGAGCCAAAGATTTAATGAACAAAGCAAGAGAAAGTGAGACTGGACAAAAAGCTATGGAGAAATTGGGTGAGCTGAAAGAAGGAGCCAAAGACATGGTGAACAAATTCGTCGACAAAGTTTCCGGGAAAACTAAGTAACCTGCTTCCGGACAGGAAAAAATTAATCATCCATCTTTCCTTTTTGCGGTTGAGGTTTTGCGTTCACAATGTTGATTGGTTAACTTTGGTTGACAAAAACCGTTCTTCATCAATAACCTGTTCCGGTATCTTCACCCGGAAGTAAAAAATTTTTAATAATGAGAACGGCAAATCTGATATTCACTTCCGGATGGCTGATCCTGCTACTGCTTCACCAGGATTATACGAAAGAACGTGAAGCAATGGTAAAAACACAAATTCAGGCAAGAGGTATTAAAGATTCTTCAACACTTGCGGCTATGCGTAAAGTGCAGCGCCACAAATTTGTTGCGGCAAACCAGGCATCATTCGCATACGATGACGGACCGCTACCAATCGGCTATGGTCAAACTATTTCACAACCTTATATTGTTGCTTATATGACCGAGATCATAAAGCCCAAATCAAATTATACCGTCCTGGAAATCGGAACCGGTTCGGGTTACCAGGCAGCAGTATTAGCTGAGATCGTACGTAAAGTATATACAGTAGAAATCATTGATAAGCTTGGCAGAGAAGCTTCCACCCGTTTAAAAGATCTCGGGTATAAAAACATCGAAGTAAGAATTGCAGATGGTTATGATGGCTGGAAAGAGCATGGTCCTTTTGATGCCATTGTAGTGACTGCTGCCGCGGAATATATTCCGACGCCATTAAAAGAACAGTTGAAAGACGGCGGCCGCATGATTATCCCTGTCGGATCTCCTTATATGACACAACAACTGATGCTAATAGAAAAAACAGGTACTAAGTATCGCACCACGAGTATGATGCCGGTTCGGTTTGTTCCATTTAAACGAAGTCAATGAATAGTTGGGCATCCAGTTCACGGTTGCGGCTGATGGTTGCTGTAGCTCTCCTATCTGTTGCCTTGATCGCTTACCAGCTTGCCATCATTCAATTGCTTTCTTATGTGCAATGGTACCATTATGCCAATATGGTAATCTCGATAGCATTACTGGGTTTTGGTGCGGCTGGTACATTGCTTTCCTTAAATCGCAATCGGTTGTTGAAGCATAGTGATACCCTTGTGCCGTTGTTGATGATACTTTGTAGTTTAATGATGGCAGCTGCTGTTGAATTTGGGCGCAACAGTTTTGCCCGCTTCGATTCTTACTTATTATTTGCTGACCGCAGGCAATGGTTAAAACTCTTGATCTCTTCTTTATTCTACTTTATTCCTTTTATGCTGGGTGCACTTGCACTGGGAATTGTATTTATAAAATATGTTCAGGAGATAGGGAGGTATTATTTTTCAAATCTTGTTGGCTCAGGGACAGGTGCTGTAGTGGCTGCGTTACTTGCATGGTATTTTTTACCTGCTTCACTTCCCGTGGTTATGGCGTTGATAGCCATGATCTCCGCTCTCATACTGTTGCAAGGGAAAAAACAATGGTACTTAGTTATAACAGCAGTAATAGGAGCAGCATTCATCATTTACAGGATTCAAAAACCTGCTACTATTAACTTATCAGAATATAAAAGCCTGAGCCGTACAATGAATCTGCCTTCATCACGGATCACCATTCAAAAACCAGGACCTTATGGATTGGTGCATGTTGTAGCGGCTGATGCATTGAGATACGCACCGGGGTTAAGCCTTGCTTTTAATAATGAAGTGCCTGTCAAGAAAGCGATATTTAATAATGGAGATTGGTTCGGGCCCGTCGACTCATGGAATACTAAAGACAGCACTCACCTGCTGGATTATACCACCATGGCAACTCCTTATCTCCTAAAAAAAAGAAATAAGGTACTTGTTCTGAATGCCGGCTCAGGTTTACATGTTTCGCATGCACTTAGTCATGGCGCTTTGCGGGTAGATGCAGTGGAACCTCATCGTGGCGTTCATCAACTTTTGATAAAAGAGCTGGCCGGCGAAAACGATTCGCTGTATTATCGTACGGGAGTAAAAATGCACAATACGGAACCCCGCAGTTTTCTATCGGCCACTGAAAATAAATATGATCTTATACAGCTTCCTGTTATTGGCGCATTTGGCGGGGGCACGGGTTTATATTCGATGCGGGAAGAATACATGCTGACCAAAGAGGCATTTTTAAGAATGTGGAGTTTGCTGGAAGATGATGGAGTAATAAGCATCACTGCCTGGATGGATTATCCTTTTCGATACTCACTGAAAATCATTTCTTCATTAACTGAAACATTAAGTAATGGAGGAGTCGGAGATCCGCGTATGCAACTTGCAGCGGTGCGTAGTTGGGGTACTATAACTTTCATCTTAAAAAAAACAGGTTTCTCAACATCGGACGCATCAGTAATCCGGAAGTTTTGTAATGATTATTTTTTTGATCCTCTATGGCTTCCGGGTTTAAAAACTGAAGAACGTACATTGTATAACGCAATAAGTGATTCTTCTTTTTTTGTATATGCTGACGAATTGTTGTCGGGCAACAGGGAAAAGTTATACAGCGAATATGGTTTTCATATCCGGCCGGCTACTGATAACAAACCTTACTTCTCGCAATTTCTCAGGTGGAAGAGTTTGCCACAGCTCACGACCATCTTCGGTTCGCAAACTGCTTCATTCCTCGAGCTTGGCTGGCTAATAGCAGTGATAAATTTTCTGATGGTCTCCTTGCTGGCCATTTTGCTTATTCTTTTACCGTTGATGAAACTTGGGTGGCGTGGAAGTCCTAAAGGTTGGACAGTTTTATATTTCAGCGGTCTTGGAGCAGGGTATATGTTATTTGAAATCGTTTTAATACAAAAATTCATTCTGTTTTTTGGCAACCCTGTTTATGCAGCAGCATTCGTTATTTGTTGTATGCTGCTATCATCGGGTGCCGGCAGCTATTATTCATCACGGCTCTTTCCTGGTCGTGCGGTCATAAGAAAAATACTGCTGTTAATTTTTTTGATACTGTTGCTCTATACCTTTTTTCTTTCGCCGTTGTTAAACATAGTTGCGGGTTATTCTGATTTATTTAAACTATTTATTTCATTACCACTTGTCGCTTTTCCTGCTATCCTAATGGGAATGCCATTCCCACTCGGTATGCGGGCACTGGCAGCCATTGGGGAAAAAAATGTTCCGTGGGCATGGGGTATTAATAGCTCTGTTTCGGTGATTAGTGCTGCATTGGCAACACTAATGGCAGTAGAAGTAGGGTTTTCTGCTGTAACTTTTTTCGCCGCTGTTTTTTATTCGCTGAGTATGTTATCAATGTATTTACTTAAGGCATGAATTATTAATTGAGGCCTCATAAAAAAGCCGGTAAGAATAGGTAAGTGGTCGAAATAAATTTTAGTCGAAGTCACAATAGACGGAAAACAAGTCTTCGAATTAATTAAAGACTTGGCACAGTTTTTCTATAAGAAAAGAAAAATCAACTATGAACAATTTCTGGAGATCGTTAATTGCAGGCTATGCAGGCTGGAAATGGGGTGGTGGTTGCCTTGGAGGTATCATTGTGTTCTTTATCGTGTTTTGGTTACTTGGTTATGTGAACTGCTAAACTGTTGACATTTTTTCTCACTATTAATAAATGAATTGAGATCACGGCGGACAAGGTAGTGACAGGATCTGTGTCCGCTGTGGTTATTTTTTTGCCCTTTCCGACAATTATTCCTCAATCGTGCGGT